>CALBHK010000063.1 GCA_937894565.1 uncultured Chlamydiae bacterium | reverse complement strand
TAAAAATTTACGAAGGTGACATTCTTAAGATTGATGATCTGGAAGATGAAAGCAAATGTGTAGTTGTTTTCAAATACGGATCATTCATGCGTGATTACAATCCTTTTATCGACGATGAAGAAAAGCAATCCGAGGATTATTATAGAGAGGATTATTTTAGCTTGTTTACCGGAAGGGATGCAGACAAATGGATAAAAATTGGTAACGTATTCGAAAACAAACTTTCGCATAAATGAAAAATCAAAAACTGAAATCAGGCGACAGTGTACGTTTCACCAGGAAGGCGAGGCGACAAATGAGAGTTCTATTTTCCGTCGCCGTTAAAGAAGACAATGTAAAGCAGGTTCAATGCGTGAACATACACGGGAAAACCTGCAAGCTGATGGATGGAACGACTGAATTTGTTTTGGACCTGCGAAAAGTTACCAAAGCTGAAAAAGTGTTTTGGTACATAGTTCACAACGTCATATGTCATCCGCTCCTGGTATTGCGGGCACAATGGACAAATAACTTTCACGACTGGACGGCAAATAGATTTTGATATGGCAAACGTAGAAAACAACCTAGCCTCTAATTTGAGGATCATCAGAAAAAAGAAAGGAATCACCGTAAAAACAATTTCAGAGAAAGTGTTTTTGCAGGAGCACAGTTACTATTCATACGAGAGAGGACATACAGAGCCATCCGTTCCAACGCTTATTCGGCTATCGGAATTACTTGGAGTAAGTATAGACGCTTTAATTAAAAATGACTTCAAAACATCAAACCAATGGCAAGAGTAATAACATTTAGCAGGACGTTTCCTGCACATCACCCAAAAGCAGGTGAACCGACTTACTTCGTGGAGAAGTTTTGGAAATCGTTATGGGATCAAGATAAAGCACATGATATTCATTATTTTCAGGAGCCGTACGATGAGCTGTTTCATCCGTGGGGTAAAGACCTTTTAAATGTTCACAGATTTACCGGTAAGCATCACACAATCCGCGCTGGCGATCGCTGGAAAGCAGGAGACTATTTCAGCCCCCGTGTGTGGGGAACAGATGTTAACCCAAAGTCTGGTAAAAGCGGTCCTTATCATTCAAAGCAAATAACAATCGGACCAGACATCGAGATTAAAAAGGTTTGGGATTTTGAAATTGAGCCAGTTTTAATGAAAAATGTTAACCCCGGAGACCTTTACGTTTTCATTAAAATAAACGGTCAAAACAGATGGTGCAATGCCTCTATTCCAGACAGCGGACTTGTTGATAGGCTGGCCATAAATGACGGGTTATCCGTTGAAAATTTCAAAGCATGGTTTAAGTGGGGCAAACCATTTAAAGGTCAAATCATTTGCTGGAACGAACAAATTGAATACTAAACCATGAAGCATCTAGGATTATTCGCTGGAATTGGCGGTTTTGAATTAGCAGCAAAGTGGATGGGATGGGAAACGGTTGCCTGGTGTGAGTGGAGCGAATTTGCGCAAAAGATGCTTAAATACCACTTCCCGGAAGCAGAGGGGCACTTGGATATAACTAAAACAGACTTCACAAAATATGCAAACAAAATTGACATTGTTACCGGCGGATTCCCTTGCCAGCCATACAGCACCGCCGGAAAACGAAAAGGCAAAGACGATGAGCGCCACCTTTGGCCCCAGATGCTTAGAGCAATTCAAGAAATTCAACCGCGCTGGGTTGTGGGCGAAAACGTTCGCGGGCTTGTTAGTTGGAACCGGGGCATGGTATTCGACGAGGTGCAAACTGACCTGGAAACTCAAGGCTACGAAGTCCTCCCGTTTATACTTCCATCTTGCGGCGTCAACGCGCCCCACCGACGCGACATGGTTTGGTTTATTGCACACGCCACGGTCAACTATGATAGAGGAGCCGAACGAGAATTTTATAAAGAGAATGGGAGACCGGACAGACAAATGTTTTCCCCATTTGGCGGCGCAGGTCATTGCATTGGCAAACAAAGGGATGCTTCCGACCCCCAACGCTTCGGACGGTTTCAAAAACAGCAAGGGGCAACACCAGCAATCACTAACCAATTTAATACAAACGCTAATACCAACACCCAAGGCCCGCGACTGGAAAGGATCTTCAAAACACGGCGATGGGGGAATGGACCTTCCAACACATATACAGGAAACCACTGGCAGCAATTCCCAACTCAACCCGCGGTTTGTGGCGGAAATGATGGGATTTCCCGAAAACTGGACGGAATTACCTTTCCAAATTGGCGAAGAAAATCGATAGAATCATACGGTAACGCGGTAGTGCCGCCACTTGTTTTTGAAATTTTTAAAGCGATAGAAGCGTTTGAAAACATAAAATACTAGGATGAAAAACGTGATATTAATGAAGGTGACCTCAAGGGGTCGGCCTACTGAGTTGATCAAGGCCATCAAAAGCTATGTTGACCTGGCCGCTGACACGCAAAACATGGTTTGGCTGTTCAGCTTTGACGAAGATGATAAAGACTACTACAAAAAAGAATTCGTCGAGCAAATAGGCCATATCGTTCCAGGGTCACCATCGATAATATTTGGAACTTCAACGGACAAAATCAACGCCATAAACCGAGACGTTAACGAATTCTACAGGCATTGGGATGTACTGCTGAACATCTCAGACGATCAGCTGCCGATTGTTAAAGGTTATGATGAATACATCCGGCGCGCTTTCTATATTCACGGCCTCGACAAGAGCTTATGGTTCCATGATGGTCACCAATACGACATAAGCACCCAGGAAATTGTCGGTAGAACATACTACGAACGCGACAGGTTCATATATGATCCTCGATTCAAAAGTTTCTTCTGCGACAACTGGTCTAACTATGTTGCCAGGGCCCGCGGTTGCCAAATAAGGAATCCAAAATGCATCATCAAACACTTACACCCTGCATGGGAAAAGAGCACCCACATGACAAACGATTTCCTTTATCAACGAAATAACAAGTTTTGGGACCAGGACCGTGCAATGTTTCACAAAATAAAATCAACACTATGATTCTATCCATCCTTATACCAACGACAATTGACCGACGGGCCATGTTCCAAAAATTGAGAGAGGAACTTGTTAAGCAAATATACGCCTGCAAATACCCGTACCTGGTTGAGATTCTACATGAAGAAGACAACCGTGAAATTAGCGTTGGGGCCAAACGCCAAAACCTTATTTCTAAAGCAAAAGGACGCTACGTTGTACACATAGATTCGGATGACTGGCCGTCAAACCAATACGTTGCATCTATTTTGAAAGCTACAGAAGAACGGCCGGATTGCATAGGTTTTATGATCGCCTGCGACATGGAGGGTAAACACGTCATGGCCAGCGCTTCAAATAAGTACGAAGATTGGAGAGAAGATGTAGACGGCTTCAAATACGTTCGCACGATTTACCACAAAACACCGGTACTTCGAGAACACGCTTTGAAAATAGGTTTTAAAGACATGCGATTTCGTGAGGACTATGACTTCTCAAAACGTTTAAAAGAGAGCGGCCTTTTGAAAAAAGAGGTATATATAAACGATGTTCTTTATCACTACAGATACAAATATCAAGACCCAAAAATAAAATATGGATTGTAACGTAAAACACTGCATTATAAATGCCAGTAACGGAGCCGGATGGTATCCGAAAGGAACTGAGCGCCTTAAAAGATCTCTTATTCATCACGGCTATTCCGGTGACATCCTCACATGGAACGATTGGCCAAATGACAATTTTGATAAGAGCTGCCCGTATAACATAAAGGCCGCCGCGTTTCAGGAAGCCATTAAAATGGGTTACACACACATTCTTTGGCTGGACTGCAGTGTATGGGCTATTCAAGACCCTAACAAGATCTTCGACGTTATAAACGAGCAAGGCCACTATTTTTGGTCGAGCGGCTATAACTGCGCGCAGGTTTGTTCCGATAAATGCCTTCAGTATTTTGAAACGTCACGCGATGAGGCTGAGAAAATGATAGACTGCAGCACTTCGATGTTTGGAATAAACCTGTATAACGAAGATTCGGCGCGCTTCATATACCGCTTTATGAAAGCGGCAAAGGATGGGGCGTTCACCGGATCAAGGGAGCATGATGGGCAAAGCAAAGATGCTCGTTTTCTTTTTCACAGGCAGGATCAGTCATGTGCCTCAATCATCCTTAACAAACTTGGAATGAAAATACATGATCCGGGTCAGTATTCAAGTTACTACCAAAAAGAGGTAGGTGAAAGTGTAATTTTTTTAATGAGGGGGATGTAATGGCAAGCTCAGAAGAATACCAGCAACGGCAGTTTTTTCACAATAAAAAAAACACGATGAAAGGACTAGGTAAGAAGCAAAAAGAGGTCCTAAATGACATGGCAGAAAATAATAATGTCATCCGCGGGATAATTGACCATACACTAGGAAACGGAAAAATAGAATACCAGCTTGAAGATGAAGAAGGTGATAATTCCTTTGAAAAGCTGTCGACAAGATTCGTTGAATCATTAATTGACAGGTCCGTATTTGAGGTAGAAGAATTTAATCCGTGTTTGCACATAGACATAATAACGCTAAGACTTAAACCATGAAAGACTACTCACAACACGGCGAAGGCAGAATCATCGCGAACTACTTTGCAGGATTCACTGGAACCCTCATTTCACTCGGTGAAAACGACGGCAAAACGCTTTCAAACGTTCTCGGATTAATTCAATCCGGCTGGACGGCTCACCTGGTCGAGCCAAGTAAAAAGTCATTCGATAAACTACAGGCTTTACATGAAAACAATCTCGCGGTGAGATGCTATAACTATGCCATCGCTGGTTATGACGGTAAAATCGATTTTTACGAATCAGGCGAGCATCTTGGTAGCGGTGACCATAGTCTTTTGTCCACAACAAACCCTGGCGAGATATCTCGCTGGAAAGGAACCGCTGAGTTCAAAAAAACAACAGTACCATGTAAGACCTTCGATTCTTTCTTAAAAGAGGCTCACCTCAAGCATTTTTACCTCATCAGTATCGATTGCGAGGGAGTGGACCTTGAAATTCTTCGGCAAATTGATTTTGGCGCCACCGGAACGCAGGCTGTGATCGTGGAAACCAACTCTGTTAAAGATGACCTTTACATCGGACGAATGAAGACCTTCGGGTTCAAAGTGCTTCATAAGAACTACTGCAACTTAATTTTTGTCAGGTAACCGCGATGAACTTCGACCAAATAACGAAGGTGGTAATTAACCTCCCACATCGAACCGACCGACGCGAGCAGTTTATTTCCGAAATGCTATCGATAAAGCCTGGAAAAACAGCGGTTGTTTTTCAGGACGGAATTATAGATGACAAGCCATATGTTGGTATTGCCAAGGCTCATATTCAAGCGATTGATTTTGTCCTCAATAAAATGGGCAAATATTGCGCCATGGTTATGGAAGATGACGTTCATTTTCCGGGCCGCGAAAGAACCATACAACACATTAACGAGTGCTTAAAACACATCCCCGGGACCTGGGACATACTTTTAGGAGGCGTTTACACCGGTGACTTGTTCAAATACAATGACTACTGGAACCATATTGAAAAATTCAGCGGGCTCCACTTTTACATCGTTAACCGGGCTGGCTTTGCCAAATTGAAAAAGTATGATTTCAGCACGCATCTGGACAGGTGGATTTCGGGCCAGAACCTCAACCTGTTTGTTATGGACACGTTTTGCGCTATACAACAGGACGGCTTTTCGGACAATGTAGGTCACCAAACGGCTTACAACGCACATCTTGAGGCAAAATACAAGATATTGAAATAATCGATAAATTTGACCATGCCAGAAAAATGTGAATTCCAGTTAAATTGCGTTTTCATTGATCGTTATGGCGACCAAATTGTTATCGACGAAGATCATTTGGAAGTACTGATGGCCTCTCGTAATTATGTAGATTATGAGCCTGTTTATCTCACCCGCCAGAACCTAAGGGACAATCTCGGATTCACTATCACAGATCTCGGCGACTACTGGCAAGCCGAGAAAGGAGATTTTGTTCTAAACCAGCTAAAATTCCAGATTCTAAACGGAATCGAAATGCCTTTCGTGTTCTCATTTAAAACGTCATCGCCAAAGATGCGGCGGTTCGATTATGTGCACGACCTTCAAAACTTTTACCTGCAAATCCAGCAGGAGAGCCTTGAGTGGATGGTTAAGAAAAACGCGTAATTTAGCCATACCTGCACAAAAACTGTCAAAAAACAACACTACCAAAATGAAGAAACCCCAGTGTTAACAGGGGCTCCAAGCGTTACATCAGCGGTCAGGGAGGGATTATTGTGCCCTCTTTTTTAATTTCATTGATTTTTAGCGTTTTACAGTAAAATACGCGCCTTTATTGGCATCAAATACCATGATGACATTGTAACATGATGTAACATGATGTAACTTGGTGTAACAAAACTGTCAAAAATCTGCATGAAAATAAAACTGATCCTGGACGAACACAAGTTAAAGGACGGAACCCGGTCGCTTAAACTGAGGCTCACGCATACCTCCGACAAAAAAACGCATAGACGTTATTATCCGCTCGACATTTACCTAAAAACACATGAATGGGACGAAAAGACGTCAAGGGTTAAGCTGTCATCAAGGCCAAATGGTCAGGAAATAAATTTCCGAATCATGGAAGTTATGGCGCAGGCCGAGAAACTGGTCATCAGCAGAGCCCCAGA
>CALBHK010000062.1 GCA_937894565.1 uncultured Chlamydiae bacterium | reverse complement strand
ACCTATCTGTTTATTTACAAGGCCATTAAAATCAAGGAGCAATGAATAAATTAATCATCCACGGAATCCTGTGCATCAAAACTGATGCTCCAGAAGAAATCGTAAGAAAAACCGAGGCCAAAGAGCGACAAGCTGGTATGGTTGCATATCTTTTAAGTAAAGTTGGCTTTCAAGTCAAAGAGCTTGATCGACTATGGTTCTCTCAGTCCAAAAAAGACAGTGGTGGGTATTGGGCCATGAATATTGGCGGTGGCCGTACATGGATTGACCCTGTTGCGGTAAAGAACGGCATTGAATACACGCATAACGCAATCAAAAAGCCGACCAAGGACGCTGTTTTACTTTTAGATGAAATCGGAGATGAAGCCTGACTTCCTAACCGACAAGCTCATCCGGGATTACGCCAAAAAAGTCCCAACAACTCCCGAAGAGTTCGAAGAGTCGTTCATGGACTATGTTATTCGACATCGATTAACATTAGACTCTCGGTACATCAAAGATAAGCTTTCGTCTCATGTGGAGTTTCTTAAAAAATTCCCACCAGCCGAGAAGTGGAAGTTTGACGACAGTGAGTTTACGAACGTGGCGCACAAGGTTATTGAATGGCTTAAGGTAAAAGCGATAAAAGACCAATACGGCCACTCGTTCTCAGAAACGTCAACTGGCATCCCAATCGACCGGACCCCGGATGAACAGAGCATCACTGAAGCACTTTTAAAAAAGTGGGTTACGTATGAACAACTGAGAGAACTTTGTTTTTTTTGGATCAAATACCCAAAAATACCTCGCTCCAAAGAAGAATGGGCTGAGCAGGTGTTGTGGGCTAAAACTTTCAAATGAAAAAGATTATCAACGCAGCTATGCCGCTGCAAGAAAAAGCAGAGCTGTTATTTGAAAAAAAATCAGCCTTCGTCGATCCGTTTATTCGGCTGTATCAAGGCGATGGGCTGATCGATGCAGTTGAAATGCTTGGTGCGCAAAAAGCTTACGAAAAATACAGAAAGAAGTTTGACGAAGCTTGCCTCGTAAGTGACAAAAAAGCTTCATTGCTTTTAATGAACTTCCATCAGAAAATAGTTTATCAATTTGTATTAAAATTCAAGCCATGAACTGGAAGCAACAAGCACGTAAACTTTTATCTCAATCAGATCTGCTCGAAGCGGTAAAAGTTATGCAAGAAAACGGATGCGACATTCCTTATCTTGAGCATGAGGTAGTTGAGCTAGAGAAGATATTCGAGACTCAGCAAGGCACCGCAGAGAGCCGACTAAACCTACAAGAAGAAGTGATAAAAGCCCTACTCATGTATCTATGACCTACCTAATCAACTCCAACAACTTCAGCCCAGACAAAAACTTCGACTTCCAAACAAAGGATGACGAAACAATTTCTTTATTGATGGCTGACGAGAATGTCGAAGAGGTTACAGAATTCGTGTGCGGCCCGGATGAAGCATGGTATCTTCCATTTAAGGTTGGTGCATTCATCGAGAAGACACCGAAAAACTATTTTAAAAATTGCGTCCTAGTCAAATATTATCGTCACCCAGAGCAAGTTGGATCAATTATGCGATCTCAAGCATGGGAGCAAGGGTTGAAGGATGCGAAGAAACACAAAATGCCAAAAAGAAGATGAAAGGGAATATCACAATTTTAGTCGACGGCAATGGAGCAAGAATCGAAGTAGAGGATGAATCATCCGGGATTCGGTTCTTGAAAATCAATCTGTCAGCAGAACAGTTTATGGCTTGCTTGGGTCGATTATCTATGGTTAAGTGCGACTTAGAGTTGCATGGATTAAACCAAATAGGCAAAACGCTTGAGGTTGGCAAGCACGAGTTCAAAATCCCGGATGAACTCTACAATCGCCGATACAAGGAACGAGATTACTTCGACAAAGCAGCTCAAGAATTAGCTCAATCACAGTTGACTGATGGCTGGATCGCTGATTCGCATTTCGGATCTCAAGGTTCATTTTTTAAAAAAGACGGAGAACAATGGGCTCGTGTCACAATTCGTAGATGGGTATGAGAGTAGAAGACAAAGTATCAGTAAAATTCCTGTGGGCGAAACAGGAGGGAGCTGACGAAGTTCCATTCGACGCCACTATTTACTCACTGGGAGAGGATGGAGTAATATACGTCCAATCAGACTCATCTAAAGTATTGTATCGGCTAGAATCCAATCAATACGAAACCTATGACTGAAAAAATAGCCCTAGCGGCTGCCATGGTTCATAATGAGCTGGCCTTTGATTTGTACTCTGATTTTTTCGTGGAGTACGAAGACATCGCCAGAGCCATACAGAAGCTCCACAGGGAACGAAAGACTATCACGCCGAATATCATTAAACTTAAGATAGAAAGTCCTGAGCGGCTTGCAGAGATCACTGAGCTATATCCTTCAAAAGAAGAAGGCAAAGAGGCTATTTCGGATCTGAAAAAGTCATACGAGAAGCGTTCTTACACTAGGGCGATTGAAGAGATGGCCCGGATGAACGAAAAGCACGGGTTTGAGATGGCGACTAAGATATTCTCTGACCGTACTAATTCAATTCGGAAGTTAACCGATCACGAGATTTACACAGCAGAAGAAGTTGGCCAGTCGCTTCTAAAGAGAATGTCTGAGGCTCGTGTAAAAGGCGCATGGCAACCACTTCTGGGTATACCTCATGTTGACGAGTTGATTAAAGGAAGATCACAAGGTCAGGTCATCATAATTCTGGCCCCACCTAAAGAAGGCAAAACGGCAGTTGCTACTCAGATGATTAGATATGCAGCAGAATCCAATACTGGGCTTTTCTTGTCTTCAATGGAGATGCCTGAAGAAGATTCTTTAACAAGACCGCTGGCGGTTATGTCAGGTCACACTACCGACGAATTGGATTCGGGAGCTATGGTTGCTGACCCATCCCTTCTTAATGCCCTAG
>CALBHK010000061.1 GCA_937894565.1 uncultured Chlamydiae bacterium | reverse complement strand
TTTTCTGTCAGATCGCCTTGTTTGCGTAGCAAACGGGGGGATCTGAATAGTTACGTTTTTTTCGACTGTTGTTCTAAAAAAAAGGCATACTCGTATTCTTTTTTAAAAAGAAAGTTACTAATTTTATTCACACAAACTCACTATATAGTTTTTTCTATATGTATATAATACAAAAAAAATATTAAGGTTATTTAAAGTTTACATGAACTTATATGAACTTATATGAATTACACGTAAATTGCGACGGAAAGTTTATTCACAAAAAAATGTAATCATGTTATAAATCAAACAAAATTATAATAATAGACTTCTTTCGAAGATGAAGAACCATAAAACTAAACTCATGGGTGTGATTAATGTCACTCCCGACTCTTATTTTGAAGGAAGTAGAGAAACTTCCCCTGCTTCTATCCTTTTAAAAATAAAAGAGATGCACTCTCAGGGAGCCAATTGGATCGACATTGGAGCAGAATCTACCTCTCCCTATGCTCAGCCTATTTCAGAAGAAGAAGAGCTTAAACGTCTAACTCCTCTATTTGAAGCCCTCCCCTCCATTTCTGCTACTGTCCCATTCTCTATAGACACCTATAAACCAACGGTTGCCGCGCAAGCGTTAAAACATGGATTTACGCTGATTAACGATGTCACCGGCTTTCAAAATCCCTTAATGCGCAAACTAGCCGCTGACACAGGAGCGCAAATTTGTATGATGCACATGGGAAATGGAATTTATCCTCAAGGAATTATTTCTCACCTATTGGAATGGTTTTCCTTAAAAATTGATCAACTGCTTAAAGACGGCATCCAATCTTCGCAAATTATCTTGGATCCTGGGATAGGAGGTGGAAAGTTTGGGAAAAGTGTTGATGATAATCTTCAAATTTTACACAATCTAGAGAAGCTCGCTGGATTGGGATTTCCCCTGCTATTAGGGGTTTCACGCAAAACGTTTCTGCAACAAATTACGGGCAAAAGCGCCGAAGAAACTCTACCTGCTACACTAGCTGCTGCTGTTATAGCCATTCAGAAAGGCGTAAATATTTTACGTGTTCATGATGTGGCCGCTCACAGCCAAGTATTGGATGTCCTATCGCGCTAAAATAAATATTTAAAGAGGATAAAAGAAAAGATGTTTGCTGCAGTAGAGATTTTAATCATCACAGTAGCTCTCTACTACTTTTTTTCTTTTTTCTGGAACACTCGCGCCATGGACCTCATTTATGGATTAATCGCTTTCTTTGCGATCTACGCCCTCACTTTAACCCTAGACCTCCCTGTCCTTAAAAAATTAATGGTCAATGTGGCAAACGTTGCCGTTTTGGCTATTATCATTATTTTTCAACCCGAATTGCGGGTCGCTCTTTCAAAACTTTCGGTTAAAGGACGCAAATACCGGGAAGTGTCAGAATTTGACACTTTTCTTGATGATCTTTGTCAAATTGCTTACCGTTTTTCCG
>CALBHK010000060.1 GCA_937894565.1 uncultured Chlamydiae bacterium | reverse complement strand
AACTGATATTTTTTTCTCTGCGTTTGCTCTGCGTACTTTGCGGCTCTGCGGTTAACCTCTCTATCTCTACGGTTAAGCTCTCCTATCCTCGCTCCAAAATTAGCCAAAAGTAACTGATATTTTTTTCTCTGCGTTTGCTCTGCGTACTTTGCGGCTCTGCGGTTAATTCCTCCCCCTCTCTCATCTCTCTTTAATCTCTCAATTGACTTTTGCTGCTTTTCCATCTAGAATCCTCTTAAAATAATTTGTAGGGTTTATGATTTCAGATCCCTTTATTAATGATTTAAAAAATAAAAATATTTTAGATAGCGAAGTCAATTTAATTGAAAATAAAATTACGTATTCTTCACTGAAAGTGGCTCCCAGCATCGCATTTACAGAATTCATCTCGCATGAGCAGCCTTTTTACAGCCGCGATCAGCAAGAAATGAATAAAAAAATCTCTTTAATAGAATTGCATAAAAATGCCAGCCGCCCTAAAGAAGATCTTTATTTGGTGGGCAGTAATATGCTGTTTGCTTTGGGCTACAAGGCAGTTATCCAACTACTTTCTCAAATGAAAGTAGGGAAAAAAAAGACTCTTTATAAAATTCTTAACCCCTCTATTGTTGATTTTATTAAATGGCGTTGCTCTAAAGAGGGCAATGATTATGATTTTCGTGTTGAAAAAAAAGAGTTATCTAAATTTTCCGATTTACAACGCTTAGACACTTGTTTCGAGAAGAAATTGAATGTGGATCGAAAGTGGTTTAAAGATCATTTTTACTGTACGCGTTTTAAAAAAGACAAATTTCAAGAAAAAGAGCAGTGGTGCATCCAGAGTTTTTATTACGGCAAGGATAAAAAACGTATTGAATGGGTGCAGGAGCTCTCTTTTAAACGTAACTTTATTTTTTATGAGTCCGCTTTTAAATTGAAAATTCTAAGTGGGGGAAAAGAGGTTGAGCTAATAGCACCTGCAAAAGTTGATCTTGTGGCCTGTTTTTTAGACCACCTATTTGGTGTTTTAAAAATTCCCAAAGAAGGAATTAGAGAGGCGAAAGATTTTGAAATGCTGATCTGCAGACAATCCTATTTTATGCGCACCATGCGCCCTTTTGAAGAAGAAGAGTTGCTCAAATTGGTGCAGGATTCCTATACGCTTATTTTTTTACTTAAAGATGCCTTTGAAAAGCATTCAGATGGATCGAAATCGGCCCTTCTTGCTCTGCTTTTAAACGCGTTAAGAGTGTATCAAACAGAAGAAGGGAAAGTTGTTCAGGAATTTATTGAAAGGGATCTTCTATCAGAAAAAGAGCTATGGATAGAATTGCTTTTTGAAATGCTGAAAAACAAAATTCCCTATGCTACTATTGCAGCCTACGTGCAGGTAGCAGTAGGGATGAAGCTCATCTCTTATAGACCATGCCAACATAATGGAGCAGACTATATTCAAATAGGGGATAAACATTCTATTTTGTTTCGCTTAGAAAAAAACGCTTGTGAAACCACATTAGAATCTTTTGAACAGCTTTTACCTTATTTTGAAAAGCTCTTTGTGAGCAAACAGAAAGGGGAATTTTTTCAAGTTTACATTCAACATATCTATCAAAAAGCAGAACTCGTCTTTAAAATTGATCCTAACTTGCCTTTGCAAAAAAAATTAAATCGCTACATAGAGTGCTTGAAGAGCGGCCTAAAAGGCTATCATCCCTTGTTAACAGAAATAAAGAAGTTATTGCTTTCAGAACAAAAACTTACAACAGAGAGATTCAAAATTCCCTTCTCTGTTTTTAAACTATTTGCCAGCGACCCTCAGGCAGATGAAATTTATAAAAAAGTGGTGCAACTGCGCTTAGTGGAAATCAGCCGGGAATTAAATGACATTTGGTCTTCCATTTTTCAACATAAAAAAGAGAAAATGCAGCTCAAAGAAGTTTATGAATTTTGGAAAAAAGAGTGGAATTTTCATAAATCCAAAAATTTAGCATTAGATGCCATTAATCAAAGCGCTGTTGAATTATTTAACGAGTTAAAAAAAGAAAAAATAATGGACTGCGCCATCGAATTGCGCTCTCTATTTAAAAAAGATCTTAAAATTCAAAATCAGATGGTAATAGATGTTCTCAAAAAAGAGGTGAAAGTTGTTCAAATCATTAAAATTGAGTCTAAAAAAATAGAAAGTTTAAAAATAGAAAGTTTGAATGAGCTTTTAGGCAAGAAGAAACCTCAATTGGTAGAGGTGGACGCTTTAATTGCAGAACTTATTACAAACAGCTCACCCAGCTCGTTGAGATCTATTCAGTGGGGGAAATTGCAAGTACACTTGCCTCGTTTAAAACAGAGTTTGATCGCCTTTGAAAAGCGTATAGAGTTATTTGTGCAAGAGGTAGAAAGTGTTGCTGATTTTACAATTATTAACTGCTCATCCAAAGCAAAAAGCCTATTTTTTCAATGCGCCCTTTACTTGCTTGAAAAAGATGTCATGTTTTCCCATCAAGCTTTTGAAAAGATGGTGCACTGTAAATCCAAAGAGAAGTTTGAGAAAGATTTAACTTCTTTAATTTTAGCTTACCGAGAGCCTAAAACTAAGTTATGGCTCTTTGGTTTGAAGAATTTATCTCTATTGCAAAGAACTTTTGATGTACCTCTTGATGTGCTCTTAGATATTAATTTAGATGTTTGCGATGGAAATAAGAAGGAGTTGATTTATTCTAAAATTAAAGGTTGTCAAGAGAGTGTTATCTCAAATGTTAGAGTTCAGCTTGCTATCACATTAAAAGATGTCAAAAAAATGTTCGATGAGTTGGAAATCATTATAGAGAGGAAACAATGGGGGCTTTCTTTTAAACCATTTATCGACTTATTAAATAAATTGATGCGTTTAAAATTTCATTGTAATGATAGGTTGAAAGAGAAAATTTACTTTTCTTTTGAAAATGTAGCCCAATACTTAGATCGATCGAAAGAATGGAGTGTTTTACTTTTTTTTATAGTAGATTATGTCCAGCAATCTAACTTTACGCAAAAAATTAAGAGCTGTAAAGCTGGGTACACACTTATAGACGGTCTTGCTATGCGTTGCTTTTTGGAAAAAAATAACCCAAGCTTATCGAAAAAAAGATTAGAAGAAGTAAGAAGAAAAATTATCACCTATCTTCAAGTGAGCCTAAAACAGGGCACAGAGCAAACTAAAGAAAAAGCCTGTGAATTAATGTGTAAAAATTTGTTTTTAGAATTATTTCCTCTTGAGGATAGCTCCTTTTTTCAATTTTATCGCCCTTGTTTTCCTATGCTTTTACGAGCAAGTTTAGTTGAAAGTTGGAATAATGTTTATCTTTGGAAAGATTTTCTTAATCGTGCTTTGATCCATTTTGATGAGAAAGTTGAGGAAGAGATTCTTACCTCTCTGGCTGAGATATTTATTTTTTGTATCTCTACTCCTCGATCTATCCAAGATGTTCTTTACTCTTTTAAAAATTATAATATTTGTAGGGAAATCTATTTTAATAGCTCAATAGGTGATAATTTAAAGCTGTTTTCTTTTTTAATGTCTGCCGTCAATAATTTCGCTGTATCTTCAAATAATTTAAAGGAAAAAGATTTTCAATTCGCGTTATTGGAGTTATTAAAATTCAGTTATCAGGAGATGCAAAAAATAATTGAATTAAAGGAGGGAAGGGAGGGGTGCTTAAAACTATGTTATCAATGGATAAGTGTGCAATTGCATTTTGAAGAACCGGCCAACGCCTATTTTTGGAATCTTTTAATTGGACTTTTAAAAACAAATGACAAATTAGACAAAAATAATACCCATGCTATTAGTTTAGCTTTAATCACTCAGGCTGTTCGGAAAATTCAATACACTAAAAATTTGCATTGTCATATTTCAAAAAATGAACTTTTCATAGACCATGAAACAAAGTTTTTAGCCACTGTAGATAAGCAATTGTTAAGAGAAACAATGATAGGCCAGATTAAGGCGTTAAGGTGTTATAAATCAAATTTAGCAACACTTCTTGCCGGTTCCATTTTTTATCATGGTATTCAAGAGGTCACATCCTCGAATAATTGGTTAGATGAAGTGAATTCTTTTTGGTTTTCTAATTTAGAAGAGGGTGATTTTTTAGAAATTTGTTCGCAAGCAGAGCAGCAGTTTTGTTTAGGTAATCAAATTCTGATGGATTGCGGAGATGATCTTAAGGCTGTGGATGTGGGGCATCAGTTAATTTTATCAGCCCTTAAACATGCTAATCAATTACTAGCACGAACAACTCAGAAAAAAGATAGAGGTAGTGGATTAACTTTAATAATGGAAAAATATCATGATTTATCTTTTTTTGACATGCAATCTGCTGTAATTAATTATAAAAAATGCAATTTACATGAGGAATTATTAGCATTAATTGATTCCTACGCTGATTTTATTGTGTTGTTCTATATACATTTGGGAGAGAAGGCCATTAACTTTATTTATAATGAACGCAACATTGACCTCTCCACTTATTTTTCTGCTTTTCTGAAATTGTTTGAAAATTTACTTTCCTATGTAGAAGAGTTTCCTGAAGAAAAAATGCAATTGCGTAATAAGAGTATTAATTTTTGGTTGATTAAATTTTGCACTCTTCCTTTGGTAGATAAAAAATTTAAACAAGATTTACTCTCCTTATTAAGAAAAAAATAAAAACAAGATTCATTAAAAAAACTTATGGGGAATAGGATGGATTTACTGACCGGCTCGAAAGTTTGAAACGAGTTTTAAGTTGTAAGACCCTGTTTAGAGCGTCATTTAGGCGCTCTTCGCTAAGGCGTCCACTTTGGACAGCCTGGAGGAGTGCCTGGTGAATTTTTTGTACATCGCTTACCTTTAGTTCCAGATCGGCATGAGTGCCGATTAATTGTTTGCCACCCAGAATTAATAAATCGCAGCCAGCATTGATTGCATCTATTGCCGCCTCTTCAATGGAAAGGCTGTTTTGTAACAGAGCTTCCATAACCAGAGAATCCGAAATAATGACCCCTTGAAAATGCATCTCATTTCTTAAAATATCTAAACTGCTTTTAGAGAGGGTTGTGCAGTTTTTTTCATCTAAAGCAGGGACAAGCAGGTGCGCTGTCATGATGGTATCGGCTTGAGAAGCAAGCTCTTTAAAGGGCCGCAGTTCTGTTTTTAGCAGCTCTTCCTTTGATTTTTTTAAAATAGGCAATTCATGATGAGAGTCTTTGCCCACATCCCCATGTCCTGGAAAATGTTTCAACGAAGTGATGATGCCTGCTTTGTGGTAGCCTAAAAGAGCTCTTTTAGCAAAAGAGATGACAATGAAAGGTGTTTCTCCAAAAGAGCGCGAGCCAATGACAGGATTTTGGGGGTTGCTATTGATGTCTACAACAGGGGCCAGGTTCATATTCACACCAACAGAAAGTAGTTCTTTTCCGGTAATAAAGGCGTTTGATTCTGCTAAAGAGGGATCTCCCGTCATTGCAATTTCTTGATTGCTTGGAAAAATAGTAAAGCCATTTTGCAGCCTGTTCACGCGTCCGCCTTCTTGGTCTACTGCAATTAAGAGAGGGATGGAAGCAAGCTGTTGCAACGAAGCACTGAGCTTTTGAACTTGAGAAGGGGAGTGCAAGCCATTGGCCCAATTATAATAAATGATTCCCCCTACATGGACCTCCTGGATAAGGGTTTGAGCGTCTAAGCCAGCCTCCTCTCCGCGAAAGTGGACCATGAGCAATTGGCCGACTTTTTCGCTCAATGTCATTTCATGGCCCATGAGGGTGCTAAACAAGAAGATAAATAAGATGGAGATTTTTTTATTCATGTGGCCAGTTTAATAGATTACATGCGTTCAAAGCAAATTTTATTGACAAAACAGGATAGAAGAAAAAAAGAAGGAAGGAAGAGTAACAGGATGGGCAGGATCGGCTCCCCAAATACTTTGGGGGCCGGCAGGATAGGCAGGATAATTATACTTCATAAGGTTATTGCCTCTTTTTTTTCTAAAAAATAAAGAAGGTAAAATTTTATACTTTATCTTATCTAGTATAATTATCCTGCCTATCCTGCCGCCCCCCAAAGCATTTGGGGAGGCGATCCTGCCCATCTTGTTATTCTTCCTTTCTTCTCTACCCTGTTATTCTTCTGTTCTATCTTTAACAAAGATTTATAAGAATTGATAAATTTATGAAGGCGGGACCTTAAAATCTGTCAGTAGATCCCCCCATGGCCTTAATTAATGCCACGGTGGCAATCAATTTTTGAGCTTGGGCCTGAATCAGATCACGCTCGGTCCTAAGAACAGAACGCTCAGCATCTACCAAATTTAGATAATTCACTAAACCATGTTTATATTCTTCTTCGGACAATTTTCTTACATCTTCTGCCGCTTCCACTGATTGTGTGAAAATTCGATACTGAGCCTCACTCGTTTCTAAATTAATTAAGGCATCTTCCACTTCTTTAATAGCTGTTAAAATCGTCTGTTCATAAACAGCAGCTTGGTCTAAATAGACCCCTTTTGCTGTTTCTATATTTCCAACAATAGTACCGCCATCAAAAAGGGTTTGCGCAATTGCATACGCATACTCCCAAAATCTGGATTGCCAATTAAACAATTCTTTAATCGTATTGGGATTAGAAAATCCCAAAGAACCGCTCAGCACGATTGAAGGAAAATAAGCAGCTTTAGCCACATTGATACGGGCATGGGCCGCTTCCATCTGGGCTTGCGCTCTTGCCACATCGGGTCTGTTTTCCAATACGGTACAAGGTAAATCGGGACAAATAGTCGGAGAAAAGGATGAAAGGGATCCACTTTCCAAGCAAAAAAGCGATGCCGCTTTACCTGTTAAAATCGCTAAAATATTTTCGGTTAAAGCACGCTGTCTATAGGCATCTACCATATCCGCCCCTATCTGATCTAATTCTAAACGGGCCCTGGATACATCTAAATGAGTGACTAAACCGGCATTAAAACGATTGCTCGTCAGATCTAAGCTCTGCTGATATAAAAACTGTATTTGATAAAGAAGTTCTAGCTGAGAATCTAAAGAACGCAGCTGAAAATAAAAAGAGGCCACATCGCCTGTTAAAGTGAGTAAAACACTGTAATAATTATAATAAGAAGATAGTTCATCTAGCTCGGCCGCCCACTGACCAGTGCGAATTTTTCCCCAAGCATCTATTTCATAGCTTAAATTAAATAGAAAAGTGGATTGCGGCTGTTTCACTCGCTGCGATAGGGCAGAGACGAAAGGATTTCTTAAAAAAAGTCCGCTTTCCGAATCTGATGTTTGCAAGTTTAATTGAGGGTAAAGAGAAGCTCCTGCAACCTTTGCCCTTCCCCTGGCAGCTTCAATTTTGGCTAATGCCGCATGCGCATCCAAATTATTAACTAAAGCAGACTCTTCCAAATCATTAAGAATAGGATCCTCAAAGACTTCCCACCAATACTGAGAGAGTTCTACACCATTGTCGCAAGGCGTTTGAGTTTTCCAATCATCTGCAATCTCCACAGAGGGTTCGCATGCAGGATAGCGGGAACATCCCACACACAACATCAAAACAAAGTAAAAAAATAAATTCTTATACATAACACTAATGTATGCCATCTTTAAATAAGGAGCAAACGAAAGGCTATTCCCATCTTCTTGTATTTATGGTAAAATACAATCTTCTAAAATATGAGGAAAGATCATGCAGTTGCTTTTTATAGGAGGAGGTTATGTAGGCTTGGTCACAGGCGCATGCATGGCTGACATGGGACACTCTGTCACCTGTCTGGATATCAACAAAGAAAAAATTGATCAGTTGAATGCCGGCCATGTCCCTATTTATGAGCCCGGCCTTCAAGAAATGGTCTCTCGTAATTTTCAGAGCGGACGTCTTCGCTTTACAACCGATTATCCCAAAGCTGTGCAGCAAGCAAACATCTGCTTTATTTGCGTAGATACACCTTGCTGTGACGATGGACATGCAGATCTTTCCCGCCTGCTTAGTGCTGTCACTTCTATTGCTCAGCATATGGACAGCCATAAAATCATCGTGAATAAATCGACCGTACCCGTTGGAACCGCAGCAAAAATAAGACAAACAATGGAAGCGGTTTTGGAAAAAAGAGGCGCTCACCTCTTATTTGATCTTGTTTCTAACCCCGAATTTTTAAAAGAGGGCAACGCCATTCAAGATTGCATGAAGCCCGATCGCATCATTATTGGAACCGACTCTGTGGAAGCGGCTAAAATCATGCAAGAGATCTATGCCCCCTTCACTTTTAACCACGAACGTTTACTTATCATGGACATCGCTTCTGCTGAAATGACCAAGTATGCAGCTAATGCCATGCTGGCGCTACGTATCTCCTTCATGAATGAGATGGCACTTTTATGTGAAAAAAATGGAGCAGACATTAACAAGGTGCGCAAAGGCATTGGATCCGATAACCGCATCGGCTACCATTTCCTCTATGCGGGAGCGGGTTTTGGGGGCTCTTGTTTCCCTAAAGATATTCGAGCTCTACGCGCTCAAGCACGCGATCACCAAACTCCCACAGCCCTTTTAGATGCTTTAGAAATTGTAAATGAAAAACAAAAAAGAAGGATTGGGGAAAAAATTGAGCATTACTTTGAAAGAGAACTGAAAGATAAAACAATTGCCATTTTAGGCCTCTCTTTTAAACCAGACACCGATGACATGCGTCAAGCGCCCTCTCTTGTTCTGATGGAACAATTACTTAAAAAAGGATGCAACTTGCGCCTATTTGACCCTGTAGCGATGGAAAATGCCCAAAAATTACTTCCTCAACATCCCTCTATTACTTATTGCGTGGATGAATTAGATGCAGCCAAAGGCAGCGACGCCATTGTACTGATGACAGAATGGAAACAGTTCCGCTTTTTAGATTTTTCTGCCCTTTTGAATGCCATGAAAGGTTGCGGTTTTTTTGATGGCAGAAATCAATACCGCATGCAGGAAATGGAAGAGCGTGGTTTTGATTACTTTGGTATTGGGATAGCTTCTTCCAAATTAAAAGTGAGTATCAATAGATGATGAAGACTTACCAGGAAGAGATTGAATTTGCTCTTCATTCAGCTGTTCCTCTTACCCATTTTCCAGAAAACAGGCTTTATGAGGCTGCGCGTTATGCGCTCTTAGGCGGCGGCAAAAGATTACGTCCCCTTCTCACTCTCTTAACAGCTGGAATTTATGGGCTTACGCTAAAAGAGGCAATGCCAGCTGCTTGTGCGGTTGAAATGATTCACACCTACTCGCTGATTCATGATGATTTACCGGCTATGGACAATGATGATCTACGCAGAGGTAAACCCAGCCTGCATAAGGCCTTTGGAGAAGCTTTAGCGATTCTTGCAGGCGATTATCTACTTACCAAAGCTTTTGAGCTATTAGCAAATACCGAGCATTTTTCCACACATACGCGCCTTGAAATGGTCAAAATTCTCTCCAAATATTCTGGGGGGTGGGGGATGATTGGGGGACAAGTTTTGGATTTAAATCTCTGTTTATCCAATACTACAACAGAGCAGCTTGAAACCACTCATTATATGAAAACGGGAGCGCTCATAGCCTGTGCCATGCTTTTAGGGGCCCTTGGAGCTCAAGCTCCTCTAGAAGAGTTACCAATTATTGAAAAAGCGGGCTATAGTTTAGGGACTGCTTTTCAGATCCAAAACGATTTGTTGGATGTTTTTTCAAAAGGATCGGACGCTGAGAATGGTAAAATCACCGCCATGAAAATTTATGGGCAAGAGCAAGCTCAGCTGCGCGCTCATGAGTTGTATGAAAAAGCTTTAAACCTACTATCTCAGCTTTCTGTCCCCGCTCAAAAGCTTATTGAATTTTGTTCCAATATTGATAAATTAACAAAGGTGCGTGCGTGAAGGAATTTCAACGTCTAACAGAAATCATGGAAGCTCTTTTAGGACCGCAGGGATGTCCCTGGGATAAAAAACAGACTTTTGAATCTCTTAAAAAACATATTTTGGAAGAAGCCTGCGAACTCATTGAAGCCATTAATCTGGAAGATAATGAAAAGATATTAGAAGAGACGGGCGATCTTTTTTTTAATGCGATCTTTCTTTGTAAAGTAGCCGAAAATCAAGAGCGTTTTTCCACAAAACAAGTTTTAAACGAAATCTGCGAAAAACTCATCCGCCGCCATCCTCACGTTTTTGGAGGAAAGAAACTTGAATCCAGCGAAGAGGTGGCCATTCAATGGGAGAGCATTAAAAAAACAGAAAAGAGAGAACGATTAAGCATTTTAGATAGCATTCCTAAAGGATCTCCAGCCCTCTTTCGGGCACAGCGAATGCTAGATAAATGTAATCAAACTAAACATCCTATTTCCATCACTTCCTCTTCTCATCATGAAGAAGGTATTGTCAATACCATTTTAGAACTCTCTCAAAAAGCGAATGAATTAGGGATCGATTTGGAAATTGCTTTAAGAAAGCGTTTGGCAAAAGAGGAAAAGGAGTTTAGAGAGTGGGAACAGCACAAGCCATAACGAATAAAAGACAATTCACAGGCACAGTTTATATTCTGCATGAAAACCGCGTTCTATTGATCTATCACAAAAAACACCAAAAATGGCTACCTCCCGGGGGCCATTTGGAAGAAAACGAACTCCCACATGAGGGGGCTATTCGTGAAGCTTATGAAGAAACAGGCTTAAGAGTTGAAATCATTGAACAAGAAAACATCCATATTGATCGGCCTAATGCCAAAAGCATTTCTCGGCCATTTTTATGTTTATTAGAAAACATTCCAGAATATTGTAAAAATGACCGCATAGAACCAGCACATCAGCACATCGATTTTATTTTTTTAGCGCGGCCGACTGTTGAGCCGTTGTGTTTAATAGAAAACCCCCACGAAACAGAGGGTTTGCGCTGGTTTAGTAGAGAAGAAATTGAAGCGCTGCAAGGCGATGTGGATCTTTTTGAAGATGTAAAAAATACTATTCTTTTTATTCTCACCCAGGCCTGCGCGCTACGCGCTTGACCAATGTCATCAACTTAAGAATACTTATGTTGTTCTTAAGTTGACGACATTGGGCGTAAGCCTGTGGCTACTGAGCTTTTGTCGCATTCGCGTTTCTCAGAAAAGCAAACTTTATTTAAACGAATCTATCGAACGCAATTAAGCTTTTATATTTCAGAATATTTTTAAATATCATCACTACTTTCATTCTCAAGATCGTCCAGATTCAATACTTTTTCTTTTAAATTCTCCATTTTCTTGAGGGGATCTTCCCCTTCTTCATTTATGTTCAGCTTTTTCAATTCTTCACCTAATTCTAAGTTATACTCATCACTAAATTCATTTTCATCTAATTCTAACTGGTTTATCACTTGAGGGTCATTATTAGGGGAGCCCTCTTCATTTAGGTCCAACTCTTCTTCTTCATTCACTTCTTCTTCATCTACTTCTTCTTCATCTACTTCTTCTTCATCTAAAACTTCCTCTAAAACTTCATCTGCCACTAAATTTTTCAATTTATTAATATGATGGCCAATTTTTATTGATTTTCATTCAGACGTTCTACCTAATGAATCATAAACTGGCACTTCATCATCATTTGGAAATAGGCAGTATTCACGGGTGATGGCCTATCCTCATAATGGTGAGGATTCTATTGGGCTAATACGTAAGTTTATTCCTATGCTGGGATTAATTGACCGTAATTTTCATATTATTATTGATAGAGCGAAGCATTATAATGGCCTTAGTTTATCTTTGGAGTAAATTAGATCAATTAAACAA
>CALBHK010000059.1 GCA_937894565.1 uncultured Chlamydiae bacterium | reverse complement strand
ACTTGCTCTGACGGCTCCCAAGGTGCTGTGCTTTCAAAGCAGTTCTGAGGGATTGCTGTGTTGAAGTTAAAGAAATCCTTCATATCAATGACATTGCTCATAAGCCCCCTCCAAAACAGGTTTGATGGTAAGGGCACCATTTGCATTCAAAGTAATTGGGATCTTGGCTAAGACGTGGTAGCAATTCAGAAGCCTCTGACGCCTGTAAGATTTGCACAGCCCGATCAGAGTATTTTTGAGCAACAGCCCCATCAAACGCGACCCACTCGAAATAAAGTTCTGAAGTATCTTTATTGAGCGCAACCAACAATGCCGGCGCTTCTGTGAGTTGCATATAGGCCATATAGAGCTGAATCTGTACGTAATACCCGGGCTTGCTAACCGCAAGGCCATGCTTTTCAAGGTCTTTCCAGGACTTATTATTGAGCGTTTTGCACTCAAAAAGCGCTGGATAAAGAAACCCATCAGGACCTGCCACAATCACCCCGTCAATATGACCGGCAATGCGGTCATTGGCTACTGAAAAACTATATTGCTGGCCGTCTTTGTTATGGGTTCTGATATCAAAGCCCGAATCTTTCATCCATGAAATGACTAATGATTCCAGATGATGACCCATAGCAAACGTTCGCAGCTGCTTACCCGTAAATGGATGATCAGGTTCTGCGCCCATAAACTCATACTGTAATTTACGTGCGCAATTTTCCCCTAAACGAGAAGCACCAAGATAGGACCTTTTTGGTTTTTGCCGGTGTTCTTGTGCAATAGCCGCATCAAGCATGGTTACTAATTTATTTTCCATGATTGACCTCATCGATGATTTGGCACCATTTAATTAAATCAGCCACCGTAAGACTTCCGATAGGCGCTGCCAGATTCCCGTGTTTCGCCAGATAATTGAAAAGGATCTGGGCGTTTCGCATAATATGAATCGGGACGGACGTAACATTCCCTTTGTTCCGGTTGGAATCGTGGGAATCGCTTCCGCCAGCTGCTAAAGGCATCCTGGCACTTTTTGCTGCAAAACCACCAATGTTTTGAATAATGGTTGTGTGAATGAAACCATCCAAAACCGCCGGCTTTACCGTGACAGAATGCGCACCACGGTTCTTGTTGTTTTGACATATCATGACCATCTGATTACCTTTTGAATATGTTGAAAGTTCTTTGTCATGAGCGCTTTGAAGAAGTGATCGCGCACCGCATCGGGATCTAGTTCTGCAAGATCACAGACAAAGCAAAAAGACTGAGTTGATTTTTGAAAAAACCAGCGCAGGGCCTGGTGCCTATAGAGACTGGAATCGGTACATCCAAAAGCATCGCGCGCGGCTCTATCAATCACAGCCCGCCATAGCAGTATTTCTCCTGTGATAGTCATGGCTGCTCTCCTTGCATCACCATGAAGTCTGATTTTAAATAAAGGCTATCTTGGCCTTGTAAAAACAACTTCATGCATTGCTGCGGCTGTAGTGAATGCACTGTGAATCCGGTACGAAGAACATGGCGTTTTTGCACCCTTGGCCCTGGAATTTTGCGCCCTACCCGAAGTGGGATATCTTTAAAATCACCATAGATGCAAAAGCGGTAATAGATTTGCCCTTCAACGGTTCGCTCTTTAGGCAGCGCCATCAAACCTAAGCTTTGAGCCACAAACGCAATATCTTGCGCGAGCTGCTTACTTGAAGTCGTGTATTCAAAGGTTTTGTGGAGCATGTGACCATCTGTATCAAGCAACCCTGCCAAAATCTCTTGTCGTACTTTTTTAGAGGCACGCTTATAAATGTCTGGGATAAACTTCTCAGGTGAGCTTTTGTTGTATAAACCAAGATTTCGCAAAGCTTCAGTCAGTGGATTGGTTTTCCCGCTGATACTGCTAAAATAATAGCCATTAGCTTGATTGCCCGGAATTTGATCGATTCGCACCGAAAGCCCCATTTGATCTGCCATCACAAAACAATAATCCACAATTTCAGGATCGGGCGTCGTGATACTAGGCGAGGTATTACGAAAACAGCCATCACCAAGTAAAATGCCTAAGAAATATGGATCAAGCGGTAATTTTGGACCTTCACTAAAATTCACAGGCATGCGGTATAGCAAATGCACACCTTTAAAGTGCGGTGATTGCTTGAGGTATTCCCACATCGGAACAGATTTTAGATCATAGAGTTCAAGGCTTGTAGAGCGCACCAATGGCAAAGGTTGGCTGGCACCTAAAACAAACGAGGCTCCCTTAATCGGTCTGATTTCAAAGGCATCTTCTAAAGATGACCTGATATCAATCACCAACCGTGGCAGGC
>CALBHK010000058.1 GCA_937894565.1 uncultured Chlamydiae bacterium | reverse complement strand
GAGCCTCCTCATCCTCAACAATCCTTCGGTGTGCGTCAAGCCGCAGCACTCCAAGATCATTCGGGCACGGGCACGGGCACGCACACGGGCACGAGGGAAAGTCACATTGAAATAAATATCCCAGTATGGTATTTCTTTTTTTAAAGAGGAGGTTGTTATGAAAGCTCTGTGTGCTACTCTATTTGCTACCCTACTATTTGGATCTCTTTGTGCAGCTTCAAATGATCAAATGGGCACAATTACCCGCATTTACAACTTCAACAGCCACCCGAAAGAAGATGTGATTAATGGGAAGGCCTACGAAATAGATGGCAAAAGGCTTTTTATAACAGACGGAGCCCCTCCCGCATTTCAAAATGAAAACGCTGACTGGGAAGATGTCCGAGATATTTTAGAAACGGATGTAGCTGGCTTTAAACAAGGGGATAAAATTAAAATTTTTAACGACCCCAAACAAACAGATGAAATCATTCTATCTTCCAAAAACGACTCTATCCATACTAAAAAATGGGGAACATTTGATCAAAAAACTATCATCACTGAGCTTAAAAAAAATAAAGACAGTACTTCAATTGTTATAAGCAATGGCCGCACGCTTGCCCCTATCACCAATTCGAAATCTAATGATTTCAAATGGAAGGTGAATGCACAAATTAAGCTCTATAAAAATTCTAAGGGAAACTTCTATGTATGCGATGATGCGAACCAGACATGCGTAGAGATGGAAATGGTAAGCAAATGGAAATGGTAAAAAAATAAATACTCTGCTAAGCTATTTAAAACATAACCTGTGATTATTTATGGAACCTGTTCCCGTCTTGTCCTCATTACCCTCTCCTTCTCAATTTAACCAGCAATTCGCATTAACGCCCGGAATCTCCAGGATTCTTGGCGTTTTTTATAAAATTCACCGCTACTGGCGCTGGCAAAAGTATTACCGTGATGTCTATGGCAATAATGGAGAAAACATCTCTTTAGCAGTTGCCTCTAGAACCATTGACTACATCGTTGGGAAAGAGACACTTCTTGGCAAACTCTATACAGGGGTCGGTTGGACCCTTTTAGTGGCCAGATGCGTACTTAATACTCTGCAAGCTTATAGACAGCTTTCTAAAAGTTGCGCTATTTTTAAAGAGCATTGGAGAGGCAATACCGCTCTTCACATGCACATTTACACCCCTCCCAAAGCAATACAAGCGCTGTTTGGAAAAGCAGCAGCACAGCTGGCGGCTACAACTCTTGTTCATGTGGCTATACGCATCTATCATTTAGCAAAAATGGTACTGTCTATTGCTGTAAACCTTTTTATTGTCAGCCAGCATCTCATTGAACTAGGGGAAGCTCTTCTGCTGGAAAAAGAGATCAAACAAGAAGCCAGACAGATGATGCTCATCAACCTAAAATCTGTTTTAGAAACAATTACCCAAAGTAAAGAGGGCTTGCTTAGACAAATTGAACAAAACAACGAAACAATTTGCCAATTCGTAGATAAGATTGCCATTCCAGGGATTAACGGAGAACAAGTCATTGCTTTAACAAAAAAGGGTATTGTAAAAACGAAGCAAGCTGGCCGGGTAATGGAAAGCACGGGCATGCAGGTTGTCTACTTTTTAGCTGATAACGCCAATAATCTTATCTCTAATATGTTTGGCATTAAAAATCTAATCCCGGTCAGCCCCTCTCCCAAAATCATCGTAGCGCGCACCCCCAACAAACATAAAATCCATCGCGCGTTCAACAGCACACTTAATTAACATTGGTTTTGACATCCGTAAGACTGCTTGCTATTATGTAGTAACCACCTACAGAAGAAACAATGTTAAACGAATTAAATATTTTAAAACTTACTTGCCAGAGGTTAGATAAAGCAGGAATTCCTTACATGTTGACAGGTTCTTTTGCCTCCAACTTTTATGCTGTTCCACGAATGACCCGGAATATCGATATTGTAATTGCCATTCAGGAATCTGACGTAAGTGAACTCTACAGATTATTTAAAGAAGATTTTTATATTAATAAAGATTCAATTAGTGAAGCTATTACTTATCTAACTATGTTCAATGCAATACATAATGATTCTGTTTTTAAAATTGATTTTATTATACGAAAAAGTAACCTCTATCGTAATTTAGAATTTCAAAGAAGGTGTCAAATCCAATTGGATGGTATCCAAATTTGGATCGTAGCGCCAGAAGATCTTATTATTTCAAAACTTTTCTGGTCTAAAGATAGTTTCTCTGAAATTCAAGTAAACGATGTTAGAAATCTTTTTGCTTCTATAAAAAATCTCGATAGAGAATATATTAAAGAATGGGTAGAAAAACTAGAATTGCGTACAATTTTTGACAGGTTACAAAGTAATGCGTGACACAACTCCCGAAATGACTCAAAAAATGTGTGAAATGATTCGAAATAAATCACCCACCGAAAGACTTAAAATGGGTGAATCGATGTATGAAACCTCAAAATATCTTATCATTCGTGCTATCCTAGAAGAAAATCCTCAAATTTCAAAAGCGGACTTGCGAAAAGAAATATTCTTAAAATTTTACGGCAACGACTATGACCCGATCCAACAAGAAAAAATCATAAAGCATCTTCAAAAACACACTTATACCGAACGTAGTTGAAAAATTAGTTTTTGACAGCGTTGGCTTTGCATCAAAATTTTTATCTTCACTCATGCCTTGCCAGAGGCAATGGTCATTCGCTCCAGACAAAAAATTTCAAGCAGCTTCCTTGTCAAAACTCCAAATCTTCAATCACGTTCGGTATACTTATATTTTAAATGTTTTTATTTGCCTTCTATTCCCTTTTTTTACACTGGAAGGGCTTCTAGACCTGCAAGAGCTGAAACAAGATTTTGTTATTGAAACTAAACAAATTAAAATCCCAAGTTATCCGGACGCCTTTAACCCTTGTATTATTCGCTATCAAGGCTCTTTGCTCTTCTCTTTCAGAGCCAGAGATCCGTTAACAGGTTTTACAAATATTGTGGGATTTACCAGACTAAACGAAAATTTTAATCCTATAGGAAAAATCGCTTTGTTAAAGCTTCCCAGCGACTCTTTTGCGGGCGAGATGATACAAGACCCACGAATGATTATTATCGACGATAAGCTCTACATTGTCTATAGCAACACATGGAGAATGCCCCTCGAAACTGTGCGTAGGATTTTTATTGCTGAAATTCAATATGACGGAACTTACTATATAGCTCAAAACCCCGAAGTTTTTTTAAGATTCGATGGGATTTACAAAAATAAATTTGAAAAAAATTGGGTTCCATTTGTTTACAATCACTCTCTTTTATTAAGCTATACTATCAACCCTCACAAAATATTCCAGCCTATTTTTGGTGAAAAAAGATGTGAAACAATTGCTTGCACTGAAATTGAAAATTTCTGGCCTTGGGGAGAATTCAGAGGAGGCACGCAGGCGTTTTTAGTAGATGAACAGTATTTAGCTTTTTTTCATTGTTCATTGACAATTCCCACAATACAGTCTGATGGAAAAAATATTCCTCATTATTTTATGGGGGCCTACACTTTTGAAAAAGACCCGCCTTTTGCACTCAAAAGTATTAGCCCGGAAATTATTGTGGGAGACAATTTTTATGAAGGCGATGAGTACCTCACCTGGAAACCACTGAAAGTGGTATTTCCCTGCGGATATGTATATAATGAAAAAAACATTTGGGTCGCATATGGAAGACAAGATCATGAATTATGGATTGCTACAATTGATAAGAAAAAACTTCTACAAAGTCTTATCCCGGTTATACCGAATATACCCAAATAAACTCCTCATCATCTGGATAATGACCTCTACATTATGTGCAGATGAATTATTGGATTTAGAATCTTCTACTCAGGATTTTATTATCGAGACTAAGCGCTTGATCATTCCTAATCATCCACACGCTTTTAACCCTTCTATTGTTCGCTGGCAAGGCAAACTTTTTATGAGCTTTCGTGAAGTCGCTGCCTCTCGTGTACGCAATAGTTTCAATATGGAATCTTATTTAATGATTACGGAATTAGATGAAAGTTTTAATGTCATTAAAAAGCCTCAGCGCATACCCGTCACTAACTTGAAAAAACTTTCCATGCTTGATGACGGTAGGCTTCTTACTGTAGGTTCTAAGCTTTATTTTATCTATAGCGGCAACCAAAATGATTTTTTAAGTGAGGAAGGATTTAGATTATATGTTGCAGAGCTTGAATATGAAAAAGGCCATTTTTACGTTGTACACAATGAATGTTTATCAGATTTTGAAGATAACAACCCTCATCGACGCGAAAAAAATTGGGTTCCCTTTGACTACCATGAGGTTCCCTTATTAGCTTATAGTATAGCACCTCATAAAATCCTGTGTCCTTTATTAAATGGAACGGGTAGATGCGAAACTTACACAACAAATCAACCCTCTATTGTTTGGGAATGGGGAGAATTAAGAGGGGGAACACCAGCTATTATAATCGATAATAAATACTATCTCTCTTTTTTTCATTCATCAATTGAACATATCTCTCAGCACTCAAATGGAAAACCTTCTTTACATTATTACATGGGTGCATATCTTTTTGATTTAGAACCGCCTTATAGAATTAAGAAAGTCAGTCCCGAACCAATTGTAGGGAGAGGATTTTACCATGGTTTAGAATATGAACCTTACTGGAAAACAGTAAATGTCATTTTTCCCTGCGGCTTAATTATAGAAAATAACACGATTTGGGTCAGCTACGGCAGACAAGACCACGAGGCGTGGATCATGCGTATCGATAAAGAGAAGCTTTTAAAGAGCTTAATTCGCGTCACAACTAAACGGGATTAAAAATCGATGTTGCCGGGAGTGCGGTGAAAGGCAATTACATCGCGAATATTATCCATTCCCGTTGCAAAGCGCAAAAGTCGCTCAAAGCCCACTCCATAGCCCGCATGAGGCACGCTGCCATATTTTCTAAGCTCTAAATACCACCAGTAATGCTCTTCTGACAGTCCGTTGGCTTTTAATTTTTTCTTTAAAACATCCAACCGCTCTTCACGCTGGCTTCCCCCCACAATTTCTCCGATCGTCGGCATCAAAATATCCATCGCAGCAACTGTCTTATGATCATCATTGTCCCTCATATAGAAAGCCTTAATATCGCGCGGGTAATCATTGATAATCACCGGTTTATTAAAGAACTTTTCTGTTAGATAACGCTCATGCTCCGTTTGTAAGTCTACCCCCCACGAAATGGGATATTCAAATTTCTCCCCTGATTTTTCCAGCACGCGCACAGCATAAGTATAGCTGGTCCTTTCAAAAGGAGTATTGACCACTGCATTCAAGCGCTCTAACAATCCATTAGAGATAAATTGATCAAAAAATTGCATATCTTCTTGGCAATTTTCAAGAATGTATTTAAGGACATATTTTAAATACGCTTCTGCATTGTCCATGTCATCATTTAAATCAGCAAAAGCCATTTCAGGCTCAATCATCCAAAACTCTGCCAAATGGCGCGCTGTGTTGGAATTTTCTGCCCGAAAAGTGGGCCCAAAGGTATATACATCCGATAAGGCTGTGGCAAACACCTCACTTTCCAACTGACCGGATACAGTTAAGAAGGCTTGCTTAGCAAAAAAATCTTTGGAAAAATCAACTTTACCCTCTTCAGTTTTAGGCGGCTTTTCTAAATCTAGTGTCGTGACGCAAAACATCTCTCCCGCCCCTTCACAATCAGATGCCGTAATGATGGGAGCTTGAAGGTATAAAAATCCCAACTGCTGAAAAAACTGGTGAGTTGCAAATGCCATGGCGTTACGCACACGGCTAATCGCTCCAAATGTATTGGTGCGCGGACGCAAATGCGCAATACTGCGCAGATATTCAAACGTATGACGTTTTTTTTGCATCGGATAATCTTCGGCCGGACAAGTTCCAATAATTAAAATCTGCTTAGCTTGCAATTCGACATCTTGTCCAGCGCCAGGACTTTCTACCAGGTTACCGCTGGCCTCTACAGCTGTTCCCGTTGTTAATTGATTTGTTAGCTGTTCATAATTCACTGCGCTCTCATCCAAAACAACCTGAAGATTACCGAGTGTGGAACCATCGTTGACTTCAAGGAAACAGAATTTCTTTTGCTTTCGGACTGTACGCACCCATCCCTTCACAGTCACTGGCTGACCAATTAATGAAGGAGTTCCGGCTAATGGTTTTTTGAGTAATTTAATCTTTGTTCTCATGGACCAACCTTTTTTATTTTATATTATTTAATTTAGAGAATTCACGCATTAGCAAATTCACGCAGCATTTGAATTTCTATCTTCCATAAAGCTGGACCATCCGGGGTCTCTAAATATTTTGGAATTGCACGCGTTCTGAGATCCTGCATTAAAAATTCAAAACACTCCATACCAATTTCTCCTTTTCCAAGCGGTGCATGACGATCTTTTCTCTGCCCAAACGGCTTCATAGAATCATTTACATGAAATGCCTTTAAATATTTCAAGCCGATCGCGCTATCAAATTCTGCAAGAGTCTGATTCCAACCTTCTCTTGTACGCAGATCGTAACCGGCAGAAAAAGAGTGGCAAGTATCCATACAAACACCGATCGGTACTTCCCCCTGCACTTTTGAAATAATATAGCCCAGCTCTTCAAATCTGTAGCCAATACTAGAACCTTGCCCAGCGGTTGTCTCTAATAGCAGGGTCAGCGAGCTGTTTTTTAAAAGCGGCCCTACTTCCAAAAGGCTCCATGCAATACGGTCCATACATTCTTGTCTATCTCCGTCTAAAGCCGCTCCTGGATGAAAATTCAAATAGGTGATTTCTAACTCCAAGCAGCGCTCTATCTCTTCGCGAAAGGCGATTTGGCTTTTAGCTAAAATTTCTTCTGCCGGCGCTCCCAAATTAATCAAGTAACTGCTGTGGCTCATGACTGTATGAATACCTGTCTCATCTTTAGCTTTTTTCCACGCATCCAAAATTTCTGGTGTAAGTAAACGCCCCTTCCATTGGCGTTGATTGCTGGTGAAAATCTGCACTGTAGTGGCACCAATCTCGCGCCCTTCATACAGAGCATTTTCAAGCCCGCCGGCTGTGGATGTATGCGCCCCTATTAACAATGACTTAGTCATCTTCTTCCTTCTTTTCTCAATGGACGGTATTGTATCAAATCGACTAGAATTAATCTATGACTCACCCTAAGCAAAACGTGGTTTATGTAAGCAAGCTGCACTCTTTCCTGAGAGCGTCTCTCTCGTCGACCATAGTTACAACTATGGCCTCCTCGAGATCGCTTACGCTTCCACTCCCAGAAAAGAGTTCGCTTTTGCTTCCAAAAAACCATTTTTGCGTAAGGTGAGTCTCATGAATCCTATTTTATCCTCTATTCTGTCTAAAGCAACGCGCTTTTTTTCTGGCACAGCGCTTAGCCGCCTATCCGGCTTTGTGCGCGATCTCTCTATGGCCTATGCCTTTGGGGCACAATCAAGTGTTGCGGCTCTTATGGTCGCTTTTCGCTTAGCAAATCTTCTCAGAAGATTACTTGGTGAGGGCGCCATGCAAAGCGCCTTTACTCCTCAATTTGAAAAGTTAAAAACTCTTCCCACCAATGAAGCTTACCCTTTTTTTTACGATCTGAAATGTTCACTCTCCCTGTTCCTTCTTTTTTTAACAGCAATAGGCTCTCTTTTACTTGGCTCATCGCTTTTCTTAGAAGGATGGTCAGACGGAAATTTAGAAATTATCCATCTCACTCTTTTGCTATGTCCTAGCCTATTATTCATCTGCTTATATGGCATTAACAGCTCTTTTCTTCAATGCGAAGGCTTTTATTTTATCCCAGCATGCGCCCCTATTTGCTTTAATCTAATTTGGACGCTCTTTGCGCTCACTCTCTCCCATCTTCCCGTTAAAGAAGCCATGCAAAGGTTGGCGATTGGAATTGATTTCGCCTGTTTTTTTCAATGGCTCATCACTGTGCCATTTGTTTGGAGAGCGCTGCGTATTCACCTTCCCACACTGCGCCCTCAAATTCTTTCAGAAAAAATACGCCTTTTTATCGCCCCTCTCTCTCTTGGGCTTATAGGAGTGGGCGCTGTGCAGATCAATAGCGCTATCGACGCTCTTTTTGCACGCTATGCCGATCCAAGCGGCCCTGCTTACCTTTGGTATGCCATCCGCGTCCAACAAGTTCCCTTAAGCTTATTTGGGGTGGCTATTTCCGGCGCCATCCTCCCCTCCCTTTCACGTCTTTTTGCCTCTAATGAAAAAGAAAAATATTTTGAAACAATTAAAACTGCCAAAGAGATCTCTAATTTTCTTTTATGGCCCGCTACTCTTTTTTTGATTGCATTTGCTCCCTATTGCATTAGTGCTCTTTATTTTCATGGGGATTTTCAAGCCTTTGACGTTTTTTCTACAGCTACTGCCTTAGCAGCCTATAGTTTGGCCATACTACCCGCTGCCAACGTGATCATCTTAGCCCCTGCTTTTTATGCCCAGCACAATTATAAAACCCCGCTCAAAGCTTCTTTAATCAGTGTAGCCATTAACATCTCCCTTAACTATTTTTTTATTTTTCATCTGGGCCTTGGAGCCACCTCTATTGCTCTTGCCACTGCTGGAAGCGCTTTAGTCAACAGCCTTTACTTGAGGAAAAAATTAGGAAGGTCCTCAATGCAGTGGAAAACGCCGCTTCAAGCCACTTTTGCTTTGGGATTTACTTTGGGAATAGAGCGTCTGCTTACAGGAAATAATATCTTTCTGAGTTATTTTTTACAAAATCCCATTCTTAAAGACTCGCAGTGGGGAATACTTCTACTCTTATTCGGATCTTTTTGTTGCTTGTATTTAGGGCTTAAGATGTTGGAAAGACCGAACCTTTTTTCACTTTATTCAGCCCGTTCAGCGCCGCAATGCGGTAGCCCTCCGCAAAAGTTGGATAGTTAAACACTTGGTCTACTAAATAATCCAAATGCGCATGAAAATTAATGGCTAATTGCCCTACGTGAATAAGCTCTGTAGCGTCCGGACCAATAATTTGGACTCCTAAAATCTCTAAAGTCTCGGCGTGAAAGAGAATTTTAAACAAACCGCAATGGGAGCCGGATATATGGCTGCGTGCAATTTCATAATAATAAGCTCTTCCCACTTCATAGCGGTAGCCCAATTCTCTCAACTCATTTTCTGTATAGCCGCAGCTAGAAATTTCCGGAATTGTATAGATGCCAATTGGAAAAGCTGCAGAAAATTGGCGTGTTTTCTCTCCAAAAGCATGCCGGGCAGCTAGCCGCCCCTGTTCCATGGCTGTGGAGGCAAGACTTGGGCCCCCAATGACATCTCCTACTGCATAGATATGATGCACATAGGTCTGAAAAAGAGTATTTACGGGAATAACACCATCCTTATTAAGCTCTAAACCAGCATTTTCAATGTGCAAGTCCCCCACATCAGCAACCCTTCCCAAACAATAGAGAAGGCAGTCCGCTTTCAATGTTGTGCCATCTTCAAATTCTACAACAGCTTTTCCCTCTTCTTTTCTGATTTTTTTAGATTTTATGCCTCCGCGAAAAACCAGACCAATATCTGTAAGAGCCGTTTGTAGATGAATACCAATTTCTGCATCCAAAATAGGCAGCATATGCGCTTTTTTATCTACTACAATCACATCTGTTCCTAAAGCTGCAAAAAGGCTTGCATACTCAGAGCCTATAATGCCCCCTCCTAATACAATCATTGTTTTAGGAACTTCATCAATGGCAAGTATTCTGGTAGAATCTAAAATCACCTCGTTATCAAAAGGAATTTCCTCGGGATTACGGGGTTTAGATCCTGTAGCAATAATAAAAAAATCAGCCGTGACCTGATATTTTAATCGATAATCTTCATCCACCACTATCAGCATATGTTCATTTTCAAAACGCGCCACACCATCTACTAGCTTAATGCCATTTTTATTAAACTGCCTCTGCACGATATCTCTTAAATCTCCAATCACTTTATGCAGGCGGTAGTTGAGATCGCTAATGGAAACATGGGGAATAGGAATATCTTGAGCATAAAAACTACGCTCACGAAAAGCGGTGAGATCTAGAATGGCCTCCCTAAGAGTTTTAGAAGGAATGGTCCCACTATATAAACAGTTACCTCCGGGCCCCGATAAAACAGACTTTTTCGATTGAGAATAACTTCTCTCTACCACCACTACGCTTTTTCCCATTTTTGCCGCTTGAATAGCTGCCTTTTGCCCAGCTGGTCCCGAGCCGATCACACACAGATCACACACAATCTCTTCCATAACACCTCTAATTCTATTTCGCATCATATATGACAACAAAAATATTTAGAAAGCTTGGATGTAAACAAAAAATTTAATATAGTGCGGCTATGGCAAAAATCAACTATACGAAAGTGGAAGAAGCGATCGATCGTCTCTTTCTTGAAGGCTTGGTCAAACGCCTTTATAATCTTGCTAAAATATTTGAAGATTTTGGCTCCCCAGTACAGACCTCTGAAAAAAAGCCCCCCGATAAAGAAGCGGTCATCGCTACTTTAAATCAAATTAATGAAGTCATTACAAAAATCAAAAAAGCCAATGCACAAGCATATAAGCAGCTCCAAATTGATAAAAACCGTCTGCGCAAAATGATTCAAAACCCTCAAGAAATTAGTAACGAGGATTGGCAAGAGATTCAAACGCTGCGTATTAGAGTCATGAAGCTGCTCATTGACCTTGAAAATGAACACGTAGAAAAAACGGATGAAAATCTAATCGAAAAAGAAAAAAAAGCGCACAAAAACAAACGTTTCAACTTAAGGGATAAGTGGTGGCCGGTTTAAAACCCAGGTTGAATACCTCCAATCATCATGGCATTAACCTTCCTTTGTCTGCGTTACGCTCGCATCAAAGCGAAGGGATTGGTGATTTTTACGATCTCATTCCCCTTCTTCACTGGTGCAAAAAAATCGGCTTTAATACTTTACAGCTTTTGCCCCTAAATGATAGCGGGCAGGATCCCAGCCCCTACAATGCTCTTTCAGCTTACGCTCTGCATCCCATCTACCTAAGGCTTACCGAGCTGCCTCACTTTGACTCTCATGCAGATCTTTTAAGCCAGGTTAAACAATTACAAACTCTTACGATGAGCGACTATACTCCCTATCACGCTGTCCTAAATTTGAAAACAGATATTTTAAATGCCTACATTCAAAGAGAGCGCCTTTCCTTAAAAAAAGAGTTTATCGCTTTTGCGACCCAATTTCCATGGATTAAGATCTATGCCCTCTTCAAAACTTTAAAAGAGGTGCATGAGCAAAAACATTGGCAAGATTGGCCAGAGCAGCACAAACAAGGCTATACTAAAGAGCTTGAGAAAGAGTTTCTTGAAGGCATAGAACGCCATAGTTTGATTCAACTGCTCTGCTTTAAACAGTGGGCCGCGATCAAAAAAGAAGCAGAGCTATTGCATCTGGAGCTTATGGGCGATCTGCCTATTCTCATTAGCGCAGATAGCGCCGATGTCTGGCATCACCGCTCCTACTTTGATTTGAGTTTGCAAGCGGGGGCCCCTCCTGATCTATATAATCCTAAAGGACAAAACTGGGGATCCCCACTGTATCATTGGCATATTTTGGAAAAAGAGGATTTTCAATGGTGGAAAGAGCGTTTAAAAGTGTGCGAAATTCTCTATGACATTTACAGGATAGACCATGTGGTGGGATTTTTTAGAATTTGGGGCATAAAAGCCGGTGAGAGCGCGCAGCAAGGACATTTTGTACCGCAAGACCCCCAGCTTTGGCATCCGCAAGGAGAAAAAATCATCCAAATGCTCTTAGATTCTTGCAAAGCGCTGCCTGTTGGCGAAGATTTAGGAACGGTCCCCCCAAGCGTAAAGCTCTTTTTACATTCAAAAGGCATTTGCGGCACGCGCGTCATGCGTTGGGAGCGCAACTGGGAAGGTGATCAAGCGTGGATTCCCGTTGAAAAATATGACCACCTCTCGCTCACAACAGTATCGACACATGATTCAGAAACTTTGGGCCAATGGTGGAGCTTGCAAAAAGAAGAAGCGCGCCTCTATGCGATAAGTGAAGGATGGCCTTACACCGAAAAATTAGAAAAGAAGACAAGGGAAGCTATCCTACTAAAAAGCCATCAATCGGGTAGCCTCTTTCACATTAATTTATTACAGGAATATTTATGTTTATTTCCCACTTTAAGCTGGGAGGATCAGAATAGGGATAGAATCAATATTCCGGGAATAGTGAATGAAACGAACTGGGTCTACCGGTTTCGTCCTTATTTAGAGGAATTTACAGCGGATGAGGAATTAGGGAAAATAATAAAAAGTTTTTCGCAACAAATAACCCCTTTTTAAAGCCCTTCACTATTCCTTAATAATTATTTATTATATAATGAAGAAAAAAGTAGGTTTATTTATGGGAACAGTAGGACAAAAATTTTTCAGAGGTCTGGATAACTTTTTCAAATTTGTACCAGTTGCAAGTACTGTTACAAGTTTGGTAGATTTATTTGAAAAGCATATCGTTTTTCGCAAGATTGAGGCCAATAAAACCAATAACCTGTATATACAGCACATTAAAAATCAGTCTAGCTGGGCAAGCGTTGGCCTGCTTATTCCTGTTTTGGGCAATCTTGGGTATGCTATCTATAAGATAGTTGTCTACTTTAAAAAGAAAGAAGAACCTAAAGACGAAGAAGTAAACAAAGTCGAAGGCGAAGGCAATGTCGTAATCAAAGACGAAGAAGTAAACAAAGTCGAAGGCGAAGGCGAAGGCGAAGGCAATGTCGTAATCAAAGACGAAATTAAGCTAGAAGACGCGAACGAAGAACAAGAAGATTTAATCAAGCTTGATGATGATAAAGATGATTTAATCTTCGAAGAAAATGAGAGCAACATTTCTATTCATGAAAACAAAGAAAACTTAACCGATAATGATGAGGATAACAGCTTCCTCTATGGGGAAGATAAGGATGATGAGTTTCTTACAAACCTTTACAAGGAACTTGCAATCATTGATGAAGATTACAAGGAATTCCAAGAAAATAAAACTTCCACAGAGAACCAAAACAAAGCTCCCTCTACAAATAATCCGATCGAACAGATAAACCAAAATATAATCCAAGAAATTAAAATTGAAGAAAAAAAAGAAGCAGAAGAATATTCTCCTGAATTTAAATTGCTTTTAGAAGTAAACCAAGACAACTTTAATACGTATATTCAGAATTTAAATTCCAATAAACTAGACGAATTATTTAATGAAAATCAAACGGATAAACAAGAATCTCTTATTACAAAAAAAGAGCAAGAATTTAAAAAAATTATAGGCCAAGAAAATATGCCCAAAATGTTCTTGCCTAGAGTGCTCTATGTAAAACTTTTTGAGATAAAAAATGAAAATTATTCTGAAGAATTTAAAGAATTTTTAGACATCGGTCAAAAAATCGCAGAACAAGAAATCGCAAAAGAAGAGTACCTTACAGAACTAGAAAAAGGCTACATTAAAGGACTAACGATTGAAAAACTCAATAAATTATTTGGTCCAAGTGAGATTATGAAACAAGGCCTTGCGGTTCAAATTAAAAACAAAAAGCTCACTGAACTTTACTCCATTCTAATGGAAGCTCAACAAGAATTAGGGATGAAAGAAACACCACAAAAACTAGAATCAGGTGCCTTATTAAAATATGTCGAAGAAAAAATACAATATAGACAAGAAAAAGAACTGTATAAAAACAACATGGGTTTGATTTCTGCCATGGAAACACTTCTTAACAAACATGAAAAAGACGAGAAGAAGATAGAAGAACAGAAAACTACTGCAATTCAAAACCAAACATTTTTCGGATCAAATCTTATACATATTGCGATACGTCAAGACGTGGTAAAAGAACTTAAAGTCGAAGGTCAAACTAAAATTAAAGAACTTGAAGAAAGTTTAAGTAATAAAGGCTTTTTTAATTTTTCAGATAAAAGAAAGGTTCGCCAAGAACTGAAAGAATTTACCACTCAACACAAAGAAAAAATTAAAGAAATACTTAAAGAAGAAGCTCTGGAAGCAGAGAATTTACTAAAATCAACCAACTGGGGCAAAGATGAAGATTTATCCGAAGAGGATATCTCTATTGATCCAAAAACTCTTTCTGGGATTCACCCTATTGCACGCGAAATCATTAAAAACGAAGAGCAATTTGTCTCTAAAATGAATGCATTTTCCGGTTTTTTATTGAAAGTACAGGAAAATATGCCAAAAGATATATTTATTGAAGTGCTAAATAAAGAAAATAAAAAAATCAAAGTTACATTAGAAGGCACGATTACACAAATGATTAAGATTAATACTAAGCTCATTAAGGCTAATACTCAGCTCATTAAGACTTTAAAATCAGAAGACAATCTTTCCTGGAAATCATTGCTTGAAGGCTTTGAACCTTCTCTGGCAAAGAATATTGTTGCAAACATGATCCTTTTTGAAGAGCAAAGTGAGCGCTTAATTAAGTTTGCTATAAACAATAAAGACAATCTTCAAATTAAAAATGGTGTCGAAATTTTTATTCAAGAATTCCAAGGAAATCTACCCGGGATCGGTTTAGGTACCAAAGAAAGTTTTGAATCTACCGTCCGCAATTTCTGCATAGCCCCCCCTCAACACGCTCTGCGCTATGGTTTAATTTTTAAATCTCTAGCAGAAGTGGCTAAAAAAAGACATGAAGAGACACATCCCACTTTGATTGCTGCTACTGAACGCAGGTTAAGGGCTTTTAACCTCCTCTCCGCTATTTTCAATATCCTGAAGGGCGCTAGACAAAACTAAAAAGAAAAAGTAGCCCTCATTCAGGCCTGCGCATCGAGTAAGCATATTCCGCAGCTCAACAAAAAATATCCTATACAGAGGTTATAACCTCTGTATAGGATATTTTTTATTGACACTCTAAGAGGGTTGTTGTTATTCTTCTACTAGATTTTTACCTAAATTAGAGGAAATATGCAAGGAATCAGTCCCCACAATATGCGCATGACGTATACAGGATTTGAATACGAATACCCACCCCATCAGATGGTTACTCTTAATTTTCCAGGACTTGGAACGATCACTATCCCTATTCCTATTTTAAATGCTTATGAAGAGCGGAATGTACAGGGCAACGCCCTGCATACTTGTCATCAAAGTCTTACACCGTCGGTTTACAAAGACACATTCTTGCAATCATCGCAATTGTAAAAAGCACAAACGCAGTCCCCACCACAACGAACACAATTCCTACCACGGACTGTGCTACAGGCACTCCCATTAGTCCTGCAAAAAAAGGAGCTGCTTCCATTAACGGGATTAACGCCACAACGGCTAAAGCCGCAATAATTGCCGCAATTCCTTGAGGTTCAGTAAAACAACCAGCTAATCCGCCGCAATCGCTAGCTTTAAGGGGTTTATTTTCATTTAATTCTGTATTTTCCACCTTTTCACCTGGGTTTTGTTTTTTTGATATACGCCACCCATTGTGCACGATTTTTATTAAAAAAAGATAAAAATGCATTCTTCCCTCTTTTTTTTCCTCCTGCTATACTCTGCACCATATGCATAAAATACCCCTAACTCTCTTACTTCTCTGCCTCCTTTTTGTAAGCGCGACCCCTCTCAAGCGCTCTACCTTATTAAATAGCCTACATCCCCTCTCCCTTTGCGAACATCTCGCCTTCTATCGCCTTTACGCAGACACCAATGAAGGCCAAACAGCCTATAAAAAAACTCTTCTGCTCCTCCAATGCCACTTGTCCCATCCAGAACGCATTCCCTCCCACTCTCTCTATTCTCTTTTAAATATCTTCTCTCCTAATCCGGAAGACTCTACCCCAATCCTTGAAAAAGATGTTTTGCAATCCGTTAAGCGTCTTAGAGAACCTCTAGCTCATCATCGCCTTCAAGGCCATGAAATTACCTCGGAAGAGGAACTTTTCTCTCTTTCTGAACAGGAAATCGATATTGCAAGAGCGGTTCTGGTTGCTCAAGGTAATTTGAATTTAGAACAAATAGAGAGTTATGAAGCTGTTCTTGATCTGATGGCCCTGCAAATACTAGCTCGCCTTCCTCTCTCTGCCACAGCTGCGCAAATCATTACGACCATTAATCACTTCCTCTTTCAAGAGATGGAATTTCAATTTCCCTCTCTTTCTAAATTTGAAAAAGAGATCGATCGCTTCACCTTCCTGGGGCCCGTTATGGATGCACGCAGGGGCGTTTGTTTGGGTATCAGCATCCTTTATTTAGCCTTAGCGCAACGTTTAGGGCTTTCATTAGAAATCATCACCCCTCCAGGACATATTTATTTGCGCTTTAAAGATATGGGCTCACAAATTAATATCGAAACCACAGCGCGCGGCATTCACGTCGATGACTCTTTTTACTTAAACATCAACACACGCTCTCTACCGATACGCACTCTTAAAGAGGTCGTGGGGCTTGCTTACTTCAACCGCTCATCTATTTATTGGGAAAAAAAAGAGTTTGAAAATTGCCTCAACTGCTATAAGCAAGCCGAAAAATACATGGGAGAAGATCATCAATTGCAAGAGCTCATTGCATTAAGCTCTATTCTGGTAGGAAAAGAAGAGGAGGGGAGAGAAATTTTACAAAAATTAATGTCTCAAACCCCTGTACATCTGGTTGCCAAAGATCTCTTGACAGCCGAATATTTAGAAGGGAAAATCAGTAAAGAGGGATTAGCTCTTCTCTTATCACCTTGCGAAGAGCTGCGAGCGAGGCTATGTGAACGCGAAGAGCAATTGAGACAATTAAGCCAAACGCACCCTCTATGCTGCACCCTCTATTTACAGCAAGCAACAACCCTCCTTAAGTTAGGCAGACAGGGAGAAGCCCTCGAAGTGCTTAAACGCTACCACACCCTTGATCCCAACTGTCCTATGGTAGAATATTTAATGACACAGCTATGCATTGAACGCTTCAATTTTCCTAAAGCTTGGGAACACTTAAACAAATGCGAAATGCTTACCGGGATTAGGGGGCATCATCCTAAAGCCCTTAAACAACTTCATCGTGTGCTTACTCTTTTTTGTCCTCCTTCCACTTTGAGCTCTACATGCCCAAGGTCTGTATGCTCAGAGTAGAAGAACTATCTAAAAGTTATGGAGAAATGACTCTCTTTAAAAACTTAAGCTTCCGGCTCAATAAGGGCGAGCGCTGCGCTCTTGTGGGAAGAAACGGGTGCGGTAAAAGTACCCTTTTAAAAATCATCATCGGCACAGAAATTGCTGATGGGGGCCAAGTGGAGCTGCCCAAACACTACCGATTGGGTTATCTAGAGCAGCACATTGCCTTTACCAAAAAGACGCTGCGCGAAGAAGCAAGTCTTTCTCTTCCCGAAGAAGAGAGAGAGCTCCCCTATAAAGTAGAGGCCATTTTATGCGGACTCGGCTTTACAATAGAAGATTTAAATAAAGATCCTACTAAATTCTCTGGGGGCTACCAATTGCGTATTCAATTAGCCAAAACACTAGCCAAAGAGCCCGACTGCCTTTTATTGGATGAACCGACTAACTATCTGGATATTATCTCTATTCGCTGGTTGGAAAAATTCCTAAAATCCTGGAAGGGAGAGATGATCCTCATTTCACATGATCGCTCTTTTCTAGATGCGGTTGCAACCCATACAATGGGCATCCATCGCTCTATGCTCTTGCGAATAGATGGCAAAACAGAACAGTATTATAACCATCTTGTTCAGATAGAAGAAATTCATGAAAAAACACGTCTAAAAATAGAAAAACAAAAAGAGAGTGCGGAAGATTTCATCCGTAGATTTGGCTCCAAGGCCACCAAAGCGCGCCAAGCCCAATCCAGACGCAAAGCGATCGAGCGCCTGCCTTCACTTGAAAAACTGGCTCATATAGAGGGTTTGGACTTTGAATTTAATGCAGCCCCTTTTAGTGCCAGACGCATGCTACGGGCCCAGGAAATTTCTTTTCAATATCCTAATATGCAAGAAGAGTTGATCAAAGAACTCTCTTTTGAAATAGAAAAGGGAGAGCGCATTGGCATCATCGGCAAAAATGGACGCGGCAAATCCACTCTTTTGCGTCTACTTGCCGGCGAATTAGAGCCAAGCAGAGGCAAAATTTCTTTTGCAGACAATCTTTGCGTGGGTTTTTTTGGACAGACAAATATTCAAAAACTTAAAAGCGAGCTCTCAATTGAAGAAGAAATAAGAGCCTCTAACTCTTCCCTCTCTTATAGCGAAGTACGCAAAATTTGTGGCGCCATGCTTTTTAGCGGAAAAGCTGCTGAGAAAAAAATCTCCATGCTTTCAGGCGGCGAAAGAAGCCGTGTCTTATTGGGAAAAATCTTAGCTTCTCCTTGTAATTTATTACTTTTGGATGAACCGAGCAACCATTTGGATATTGAATCTGTAGAAGCACTCATTGAGGCTTTGGAGCACTTTGAAGGCAGTGTCATTATTGTGAGCCACGAAGAAGAAATTTTAAGACGTACAGTAGATAAGTTATTTGTGTGCAGAGAAAATACTCAAAAGCTTTTTGATGGGGACTATGATGAGTTTTTAGAGAAAGTAGGCTATGAAGATGAGGTTCCCAAAAAGAAAAAAGAGACAAAAGAAATTCCTGAAAAAAAGCCTAAAACAAATAGTGCTCTAAAAAGGCAAATTGAAAAGATAGAAAATCAGATTATGGAATTGGAAGCAGAGCTTGCCGCTCATTATGTAGAACTGGAAGAGGCAAGCGCAAAAAATGACCGCATTCATCTTACAAAAATATCGGAAAAAGTAGGCGCGATGCAGCAGGAATGCGATGCGCTCTATACAGAACTTGAGAAAAAACACGACGAACAGGATGGAAAAAGAACAGAAGAATAACAGGATAGCAGGCATACGCATCAGGCTAACTCACAGATAGAGAAGAAAAGAAGAATGACAGGATAGGCAGGATCGCCAACGTCTGCAGGATAGGCAGGATAAAGACACAACATATGATTAATACCCTTCTTTTTCCAAAAAATAAAGAAGGTTGAAATTTTATACTTTATCTTATTAAGTATAATTATCCTGCCCATCCTGCCGGCCGTTAGGCCGATCCTGCCTATCCTGTTATTCCCCTCTTTTTTTCCGTCCTGTTTTATCCTGTTTATCCTTGAAGAAAATGGAGAATTGCCCTACAGTAAAAATATGAAAATCTATACTAAGACAGGCGATCAAGGAGAAACCTCCCTCTATTCCGGAGGAAGGGTTTGGAAAGATGACCCCCTTATGGAAGCGATCGGCAATGCCGATGAGCTTAACTCTCAAATAGGCTACATCATCGCCGCTCTTGAAACTGCTGCATTTGAACATTTTCAAGAAAACGCCCTTAAAGATATCAAAAAACAACTCTTTATCATTCAACACGCGCTCTTTGACATGGGTGCAGCTATTGCGACTCCAGAAACCAAAGCTGGTAAAACTCAGCTCAACAAAACACGATTTAATCACAAAGCCACCGAAATATTGGAAAAATGGATAGATCAGATGGACCTTGAATTGGCTCCTCTAAAAAAATTCATCTTGCCAGGCGGACATCCTATAGCTGCCGCTACTCACGTCGCTCGCTGTATTTGCAGACGCTTGGAGCGCTCTTGCATCCCTTGCAAGCTCCATCAAGATATCAATGGAGAAATTCTTCAGTATATCAACCGCCTTTCCGATTATCTATTCACGCTCTCTCGTTATATCAACCTAAAAATGCAGTGTGAAGAGATTTTTTGGCAGCACCATCTTGTGGACCATCAATAAATAGACTCATGATATCATAAGGACAGAATTGATTTTTTTAGGAGCTTATAATGAATCAAAATTTCACAGAAGCTGTCACCAATGCCCTTCAACTCGCTTTGCAAAATGCTCAAGGGAATAAGCAAACAGAACTAACTGATTCGCACCTGATTTTAGCCTTTCTAACTGAAGAAAGCGGTTATTTTAATGCCATTCTCTCTTCCCTTCAAGCAAACACTCTCTCCTTACAGCAGGCACTTAAACAGCACATTCATAGCCTACCCACCTTTGCAGCAGAGCCGCAGCCTCCCACTCCTTCACGCACTTTACAGCTTTGTTTAACAGAAGCTCAGAAATATGCCGCCCAATGGAAAGATGATTATGTAGGCAGCGACCATTTTCTACTTGCCTTTTGGGACCATGCAGGAGAGCCCTTTAAAAGTTGGAAAAATAGTTTAAAAGTCAGCGCAAAAGATTTAGAAAAGAAAATCAAACAAATCAGAGGAGAGCATAAAATGGACTCCGCCACTTCAGAAAATAATATTCAATCTCTTGAAAAATACTGCAAAAATCTCACCCAGCTTGCTAAGGAAGGAAAACTAGACCCCGTCATCGGACGAGAAGAAGAAATCAGACGTACTATTCAAGTATTAAGCAGACGCACAAAAAATAATCCCATGCTGATCGGAGAGCCGGGCGTTGGCAAAACAGCCATTGCTGAAGGGTTGGCCCAGCGTATTATTACAGGGGATATTCCCGATAGCTTAAAAAATAAGAGTTTGATGGTTTTAGACATGGGAAGTTTAGTAGCCGGTACCAAATATAGAGGAGAGTTTGAAGAGCGCCTTAAAAGCATTTTAAAAGAGATTGAAAACAGTGATGGAAATATCCTTCTTTTTATCGATGAAGTGCATACTCTCATTGGAGCGGGAGCCACAGAGGGTTCTATGGATGCTGCCAATCTGTTCAAACCGGCACTAGCAAGAGGGACACTGCATTGTATTGGCGCCACTACCTTAAATGAGTATCAGAAATATATCGAAAAAGATGCCGCATTAGAAAGGCGTTTTCAGCCTGTGATGGTGCGCGAGCCTTCATTAGAGGATGCCATTGCTATTCTACGCGGACTGCGCGAGCGCTACGAGATTTTTCACGGCGTTAAAATTACAGAATCTGCCATTCACGCGGCTGTTTTTCTATCCCAACGCTACATCACCGACCGCAAACTTCCAGATAAAGCGATCGATCTTATTGATGAGGCAGCCAGCCTCATCCGCATGCAGATTGGCAGCCGTCCCCTCCCCATCGATACCAAAGAGCGAGAGCTTAGTGTTTTAATTGTTGAACAGGAAGCTTTAAAGAGAGAAGATACCGCAGCCTCGCGTGAAAGCGCTCACAAACTAGAAGAGAAAATTGCCACCATCAAAGAAGGGCTTTCCACTCTCAAGCTCCAATGGGAAGATGAGAAAAAAATCATCGACACCATTAAGCAGAAGAAAAATCAATTAGAACGCCTACGTTTTGAAGAAGAAGAGGTAGAACGGGCTGCTAACTATAATAAAGTTGCCGAATTGCGCTATAATACGATCCCAAAAATGCAAGAAGAGCTCCACCAAGCAGAAAAGCAGCTTTCTGAGCGACCTAACCGCCTTTTGCAAGAAGAGGTTGATGAGAACTTAATAGCAGACATAGTCTCTAAATGGACAGGGATTCCTGTGAAAAAAATGCTAGCGGGAGATGCTGAAAAACTTCTGCATCTGGAAGAAAAACTAAGCGAAAAAGTGGTGGGACAAAAACTAGCCATCACAGCAGTTTCTGAAGCAATTAGGCGTTCCAGATCGGGCTTAAGCGATCCCTCAAGACCTATGGGCGTCTTTCTTTTTGTAGGCCCAACAGGGGTTGGAAAAACAGAGTTAACAAAAGCTTTAGCAATTGAACTTTTTGATCAGGAAGAGGCGATGATCCGTTTAGATATGTCGGAATATATGGAACAGCATAGTGTCGCCAAACTGATTGGGTCTCCTCCTGGCTATGTGGGCTATGAAGAGGGCGGGCAATTAACAGAAGCGCTGCGCCGCCGTCCCTATGCAGTTGTTTTACTGGATGAAATTGAAAAAGCCCATCCAGAGGTATTTAATATTTTGCTCCAAGTCTTTGATGATGGGCGTTTGACCGATGCCAAAGGGCGTACAGTTAATTGCCGAAACAGCCTCTTTATCATGACATCAAATATAGGCTCACAACAGATTTTTGATCGCCTCCAAAAAGATAAAGAGGTAACCGCAGAATCTTTATTAGAGACCATCAAAGAAGCGCTGCACCGCCATTTTCGCCCCGAATTTCTTAATCGCCTGGATGAAATTCTTCCCTTTATGCCGCTTACACAGCATGAAATGCACTACATTGTCGATATCCAGCTTAAATTGCTCTCCAAACGTCTGCAAGAAAAAGAAATTGAGCTCCATTGGGAAAAACAGGTGAGTGATTTTCTTGCAAAAGAGGGCTATGATCCTGTCTTTGGCGCAAGACCTCTTAAACGTTTAATCCAAAAAGAGGTGACTAACACGCTAGCTAAAGAACTATTGGAGGGCAAAGTGCATGCGCATTCAGTGATCAATTTAGAATTAAAAAACCAAAAAATCATCCCTCAGATCACATAAAATCAGGGCATTGCCCTGATAAGAAAATAGTAGTCTGTTAGTTTTTGCAGACGGATAGCTGCTCGATCACTTTTCGAAATTTGTAGCGATCAATTTTAAAACAACGCCGACAGCGCGCCTCATAACATTCATCGCCTCCCACTAAAATAGTCGGATCGTTATAGCCTGCAGGTTCCCCATTAATCAGACGTTGTGTGAAGTTAGCATCATCTCCGCAGCACATGCAGATCGCTCGTAACTTAACCACTTCATCAGCTAGTGCAATTAATTCTGGAACAATTCCAAAAGGTTCTGCGCGAAAATCCATATCTAAGCCCGCCACAATCACGCGCTTGCCCTCTTCCACCATCTTTAGGATCACGGCAACAATTTCTTTAGGGAAAAATTGAATTTCATCGAGTCCCACCACCTCTACATTTTCATCCACTAGCTTCAAAAGAGTACGCATCCCCTCTTCACAGCTAGTGATAGGAGCCGCTTCGCGCTTGACCCCATTATGGCTGACAATGCACGAATACGATTTACGATTGTCTATTTGATGCTTAATAGTCACGATAGTTTTTTTAGCATATTCCGCTCTACGCAAGCGCAGCATCAGCTCTTCTGTCTTACCAGAAAACATAGAACCGCAAATCACCTCTAATTTTCCTGAAAAACGCGATGTCATACCCTTTCCCTCCATTCCCTGAAATGAACACGATAGCGGATTCATCTTGCAAATGTCCACTAAAAAAAATAGAATATGGCAAACCAAATCTTAGGAGAGATTTATGGAAAATTTCATGGATTATTTAGCATGGGTACTGGTGGTGCTATCCTTAGCTGGAAACATTTTTGTAAACCGCAAACAGGTCATTGGACAGTGGCTATGGGCCATTGCTAACGTGGGATGGATCGCTTTTAACCTTTATAAAGGCATTAATCCTCAAGCCTTCCTGTTTACCGTTTACTTAGGCATCTGCGCTTGGGGCATTATAAAGTGGACCAAAGAAGCAAAAGAACAAAAAAAATTAAACGCAAAAATAGATTAAAAAATTAAACGCAAAGCGCAAAGGCATAAAGTGTACAGGGCAAAGCCCTGAAATATAAAAGCCTAGGGCATAGCCCTAGGTAACAATGAAATCAATATCACAGGCTGAAGGCCTGAGTTATGGTAAATAGAGACATATACTTACTATAACTCAGGCCTTCAGCCTGAAAATCTTTTTATAATCCACCTAGGGCGCTGCCCTAGGCTTTTATATTTCAGGGCTTTGCCCTGTTACACCAACCAACTATCTAAGCTGCTAGGTAAGCCAGCAACAAAAGAGCCACAATGTTTGCAATCTTGATCATCGGATTAATCGCAGGACCTGCAGTGTCTTTATAAGGATCCCCTACAGTGTCTCCTGTTATAGCTGCTTTATGCGCCTCTGACCCCTTGCCGCCATGGTGGCCATCTTCAATGTATTTCTTCGCATTATCCCAAGCTCCACCACCGGAAGTCATCGAAATGGCTACAAACAACCCCGTGACAACAATACCTAAAAGCATCGATCCCACAGTGACAAAAGCCTGCTGTTGGCCCACAGCCCAGTACATTATCCAATAAACTAAAATGGGAGAGACCACCGGAAGAAGAGAAGGAATAATCATCTCTTTAATGGCTGCTTTAGTTAAAAGATCTACCGCTCTGCCATAATCTGGCTTTGCAGTGCCCTCCATGATGCCTTTAATCTCTTTAAACTGACGGCGCACTTCTACTACCACAGCACCCGCAGCGCGGCCGACCGCCTGCATGCATAAAGATCCAAAAAGATAAGGAAGCATACCGCCCAAAAAGAGACCGATCACCACATAGGCGTCTTCCAATTGGAAAGTGAGATTCAAATTGGGGAAATAGTGTCTGGCATCTTCAATAAAGGCGCTAAAGAGGACCAAAGCCGCAAGTCCTGCAGATCCAATGGCATATCCCTTTGTCACAGCTTTTGTGGTATTACCTACAGCATCCAAAGCATCCGTTGTCACACGCACCTCTTTGGGTAAGTTGGACATTTCGGCAATACCTCCGGCATTATCTGTAACTGGGCCATAGGCATCTAACGCAACCACCATGCCAGCTAGTGCCAGCATAGAAGTAGCAGCTATTGCGATTCCAAAAAGATGGGCATGCAAATAAGAGCCTAAAATAGCTGCGCAAATCACCAATACGGGAAGTGCAGTTGATTCCATAGAAATAGCTAAGCCTTGAATCACATTGGTACCATGACCGGTAGTAGAGGCTTGAGCAATACTTCTTACAGGACGGTAGCGCGTAGAAGTATAGTATTCTGTAATCCATACTAGCAGTGAAGTGGCTCCAAGACCAATTAATGCGCAGTAGACCAGGTTCAACCCATTAAATTGGGCCCCGTCCGCTTTATAGACCTCTTCAAAACCCAGGAAATAGTCGGTACCGAAAACAATGGCGAAAGCAGAAATAATCGCTGTCCCAAAAAAACCTTTATATAAAGCTCCCATGATATTGCGGCTCTTGCCCAAACGCACAAAAAAAGTGCCGATCAACGTTGCTAGCATGCAAATACCACCAATCAAGAGAGGGTAGAGCATGAGTTTTTCTTGAATAGCGCCTGTAAAATAGATACCGGCCAAAAACATGGTCCCCACAATTGTCACAACATAAGTTTCAAAAAGATCGGCCGCCATGCCTGCGCAATCGCCCACATTATCGCCCACATTATCGGCAATTACCGCAGCATTGCGTGGATCATCTTCCGGAATGCCCGCTTCAATTTTACCCACAAGATCAGCCCCTACATCAGCGCCTTTAGTAAAAATACCACCGCCTAGACGAGCAAAAATAGAGATCAGAGAAGCTCCAAAGCCAAGACCTATAAGAGATTCCAAAATGTGGCGAACAGGAAGATCGATACTTTTGAGATAAATATAGTAAAGAGAGATACCTAACAGGGCCAAACTCACCACAAGAATACCTGTAACAGCTCCTGCTTTAAAAGCAACATCTAGCGCTTTAGCAAGGCCATGGCGGGCAGATTCTGCCGTACGCACATTAGCTCGCACAGAGACATTCATGCCGATATAACCGGCAAGTCCGGATAAGACTGAACCAATTAAAAAGCCGCCCCCTACATGAAAGCCCAGCTTATAAGTCAAAGCTGCGCAAATGACAACACCCACTATTGCAATCATCTGGTATTGGCGGTTTAGAAAGGCATTAGCCCCCTCTTGAATAGCCGCTGCAATTTCGCGCATACGCTCATTTCCCGTTGAAAGAGCGAGAATCGCGCGTATTAAATAGAGGCCGAAAAGCAGCGAAATAACTGCACAAGCCACTATAAAAAGATATCCATTAAAAATCATATACTACCTTAGTTTACTTTAACTTTGTTTCAACATACGAAACTTGTACTCGAAAAAGACCCTACTTGTCAACTGTTTTGCACTTTTTCAAGCAACCCTTCATCAATGCAGTGAGGAAAGTAGCATTGGTCATCATTTCCAATATTATTTTCTCTATTCTCAATTAACTCCTTTAATTTCGTTCTTAATTTTACATGCAGCACCTTACGCAATAAAATAAAGTCTCGATCATCCTGCTCACTATAGCTATCTGCTTTTCTTATTTTTTCAGCCAACTTCTCTTGTTGCAGTTGATTGTTATAATAGCACTTGCTTACCTTACGTATCGTTTCATAATGGGTGCGCCTGTTATTAATCACTTCGCTTGGCTGTTGTTCCTCTATAAGGACGTCGTCCCCATTTAAAAAATCATCCTGAACAATTTCTTCTTCTAATTTTTGTTTTTCTTCTCCATTTACTAGTGTGCCCCGAGGTGTCCCTTGTCTCACCCAGCGAATGGCACGCAACAATAAATTCACCCCACTAGCAGGAGCTGCATATTTTTCATTCTTAGCCGCTTCTATGATCTTTTTAAATAGCGCATTTTCGATATAGACATCGCCACCAAAACGTCTATGATAATAGCGCAGCAACTTCTCATACCAGGCATCGAAGATTTCTCCCTCGTTTTTTAAACGAACGGGAAGAAAACGCCTTGCAAAACTACTATCTTCGCTCTTGTCATACGTTTCAGGGTTCATCACCGGAATACAAGCAATCCCTTCATCATCTAAAAGAGAGTAGAGCAAAAGCATATTTTCAGAGCTTTTTAAGGCAGCATCAAATTCTTCAAAGACAAGCACAACTTTCTTCTCTTGTTTACCAATGGTATTTCTGATGTAAGATAACTGATCTCCCATCCCTTCAAAACTTTTAAGCAGTTCAGGTGTACGCAAAGAATAGACTAGGTAATCTTCTTGATGTTGTAGAGCAAACCCCTTGATCACGCTCGATTTCCCTTCTCCTGGCTTTGCTAACAAAGCAGCAGAAAAAGGAACTCTATCCTGTTCCGTCCATTGTACAAGCTGGTTGAGCTGTTCGATCTGCTCTTTTCTTGCAACAACCTCTTCGTTTCCCTTAAAAGAGAGAAGATGAATCCCGCAAGGCACTCTTTGAGGAGCCATCTTAAAAAACTTTATATAGACAAAAAGAGCTACTGAGACCACTCCCCCAACTATCCCCGTAATCACAACAGCCTTCACATAACTTGCGGTGATCTGCACGATTTGAGCAGCTAAAAAAAGAGGGATGGCCAAATATTTAAAGTAAATTTCCAATAAATTATTAGCATTAAAGGGAGAAAGGTGACGCTGCTCTGCATTCACTCCGGTACTTGTCATGAAAAGGGAAATAAAATGGTCCACAGAGCGACGCAAAAAAGAGGGTTGAAAAGCGGACTTTATATTTCTTTGAAGAGGTTTTGGTGTATTGCGCACAAATTGTTCAATGGTCAGATTACCCGTTGCATGCTCTTGAAGATCTTCTTTAGAAAGATCGGAAAAGCGCTCAAAAAAACCCTCTTGACCGGCATACGTATCAATGCGTGTATTAATATTCATCTTCTTCCTTTTTTATTAGAACAAGATGAGAAGAGAGAAGAAGAGAGAACAAGGGTGGAGAAGAGGGGAATTAACCGCGGAGCCGCAGAGTACGCTGAGGAAACGCAGAGGATATTTTAAGTTTTGTTCTTAAAAAAATTAATGATTTACTCACCTTACGCAAAAAAAGAATCAATCGGGTTCTTTGGACTGCGGTGGCCTGACACCGCTTTTGGCGATGCGGCTTGACGCGAGCCTTCTTAATAATAGACATCTTAAAAACACTAATGCTACCTTTTTGGTGTGCGTCAAGCCGCACACTATGAAAGCTGCGTCAAGCCGCAGCACTCCAAAGTTAACGCTAGGCTGCTGCTCTCTGCGTTTCCTCAGCGTACTCTGCGGCTCTGCGGTTAATTCACCTTTCCTCTCCTCTCTTCTTCTCTCCTCTCTTCTTCTCTCCTCTCTTCTTCTCTCTTCTCATCTTGTGTTTATTTGATAATTCTTACGAAACGATCATGCCCAGCCCAATCGGGCATCACTGCGCACTCTTTCCAAGTTGAAAATAGCTCTTTCACACGCTCTCCCTGCCCCGTCCCAATTTCCAGCCAGATAATGCCATTTTCATTTAAATAACCTTTTCCATCCATGGCAAGCCTGCGATAAAAATCCAAGCCATCTTCCCCGCCGATCAGCGCTATTTTAGGTTCAAAATCTTTAACTGACTTATCTAATGTGTCCCATTCTCCATTCGTTACATACGGCGGATTGCAGACTATTAAGTCACATCGCCTACCCTGGAAAGGGTTTAAAAAATCGCCTTGAAGTAGCTCTACATCTATTTCATTTAACTGTGCATTTTCGTTAACCACCTGTAAGGCATTAAGCGATAGATCGGAAAGAGTGATGGAAATTTCTGGGCGGCATTTTTTTAAAGAGATGCCAATAGCTCCCGATCCGCAGCAAATATCCCAAACACTTTGCACCTGTTGAAGATCTTTTTTCGCTATTAAATCCACTAAAATCTCTGTCTCTTGACGCGGAATGAGAACAGATGAGTTTATCTTGATTTTACATTGGTAGAACTCTACTTCGCCGCGGATATAAGCAAGGGGTTCTCCCTTACTGCGACGCCTAAGCACCTCTCTGCAGCGCTCTAACTCTGCAACATTTAGAGGCTGATCAAAGAGCATATAGAGGTTCAATCGAGAGCAATTTAAAGCGAGGGCAATCACCTCTTCTGCCTCTCTACGCGAGCCCAGAAACTGCGCAGAGAGTTTTAGAATTTCGTTAATTGTAGACATAAAAATTTAAGCTGTGAGCTGTTGTTTGTAAAGATCAGCCACTAGCGCCTCTGAAAAAGCACTTAAATCGCCTTGCATGACGCGGTCCAAATTATAACTTGTCATGTTGATACGATGATCTGTGACACGATTTTGCGAAAAATTATAAGTGCGGATACGCCCAGAACGATCGCCTGTACCTACTTGCGCATTACGAGTCGATGCCATTTCTTGATTGCGTCTAATCTCTTCGGCTTCCGCGAGCTTTGCTTTTAAAAAGCGCATCGCTTTTTCTTTGTTTTTATGCTGACTGCGCTCTTGTTGGCAAGTGACGGCAATCCCGGTTGGCAAGTGGGTGATCCTAACGGCGCTATCTGTCGTATTGACGTGCTGTCCACCAGCACCAGATGAACGGTACGTGTCAATGCGCAGCTCTTTTTCATCAATTTTTATCGCCTTATTATCATCCGGTTCTACTAAAACAGCAACTGTAATTGCAGAGGTGTGCACCCTTCCTTGAGTTTCAGTTTCCGGTACCCGCTGGACACGGTGTGTGCCCGCTTCATGCTTGAGAAAACGATAGACATTCTCTCCGGAAACAACCATCACATAATCTCTATAACCGCCTAAATCAGCATCGGACGCCGAAAGCTCTTCACACTTCCAACCCATCACTTCTGCATAAAGCTTATACATCCTAACGCAATCGCCCACAAAAAGAGCGGCCTCATCCCCCCCCGTACCTGCTCTTAATTCAATAATAGTATTGAGGTGATCTTTAGGATCAGGAGGCACAAGAAGGGTTTGCAACTTACCTTCTAAAATAGGAATTTTCTCTTCTAAAGCTATAATTTCATCTTTTAGGATAGTGCAAAATTCAGCATCTGATTCTACGGTTAACATCTCTTGATTATCGGCTAAATCCTTACGCGCAGTGCAGAGCGCTTCGTAAGTGTGTTTAACAGTGTTGAGATAAGAGTGTTCCCTGGTTAAATCACGAAAAGCTGCTTGATCAGCCGCTATATACGGCTTCCCTAGCAGCTCTTCTACTTCGTTTAAGCGAGAAAGTAATCTTTGTATTTTATTTTCCATCGACAAAGGTGGCTATTTTTTCTTTTGGTTATTTTTTCTTTACTGGTTTTTTAGGTTCTACTACTTTTTCGCTGGCTTCTTTCATAGATGCCTGTTTTTTTTCATAACGTTTTGTGAATCGATCGACACGTCCTTCTGTATCTGCCAACTTACTTTGCCCTGTGTATAGAGGGTGAGAGAAAGCGGTGATAGCAGAATCAAACATAGGGTAAGTTTCTCCCTCAAATTCAGCCCTTGCTTTTGGCTGCATAGTTGTGCCAATTAAGCGCTTTTCTCCTGTTGCGGAATCCACAAATAATACTTTTTGGTATTTAGGGTGTTTATTTTTTTTCATTTTGGTGCTCCTTGTATAGATGCTCATGTTAAATTTTAAGGATGATCATACACGGAATAAGCAAAAAAAGACAAGCAATACGTTCGAATAGGGTGTAACTTTTTGTGGTGGTCAATAAATTTTTTATAATTTAAAGTCTTGTTGT
>CALBHK010000057.1 GCA_937894565.1 uncultured Chlamydiae bacterium | reverse complement strand
TTGGTTGTTCCTAAGTTGTTGAGAATGAGTCTACCTCAACTTTATGAGAAGTTGCGTTATTTTTTGAATAAGTGGTTAAAAGAATATTTTTGAATGTGCCATTTTAACTTACAAAAAATCAGGACAGAATAAAAATACGATGGCAGGATCACCCAACGGGCGACTGGAGTTTGGCATTTTTTTGGGAGCCCAGGGGGCTTACTCTTTTTAGAGCCCAGTCCGTGTGCGAAGGAGCAAAGCTCCAGAGACACAAAGGGCTGGGGGAGAGGGTGAATAAGAATCAAAGGCCCAAGGGGCCGACTCTTGCAATAATAGAATCGGCCTTTCAGGCCTCCCATGTTTGCTCTTTCTTCCCAGCCCTTTGTGTCTCTGGAGTTTAACTCCTTCGCACACGGACTGGGCTCTAAAAAGAATAAAGCCCTCTGGGCTTCCAAAAAAACCTAGAAAATTAGTCGCTTAAAATGCCCAACTCCAGAGATCCAAAGGATCGTGATATTAGAGACCAGATCGCAGCAGCAAAGGCCTGGCTATTCCTTCCCCATCCTGTCCAGCTCTTCCTGAATCTGTTCGTCTTCAATTTTTACAAACAAACGCTCTGGCTTTGGCAATGCACATCCCACCTTCACCTCTTTTTTCACCACATCATCCCAAAGTAGAGAAGATAGCTCCCCTTCTTGTCCCACCATCTCCCACACCTTCTGTGCAGTCGCTGGTATGATAGGCGAAGAAATAAGGGCCAACTTCTGCAAACAGACGATGCAGCAATAGATAGTAGCGTGCATTTTATCTTGCTGCTCTGGATCTTTGGCAGCTTTCCATGGCTCTTGTTTATCAAAATAGACATTGCCTAAATGCGCCAATTCCATAATCTGCTGAGCAGCTCGTCTTAACTTATATTCCCCATAACTGAGTTTTATCTCTTCTACAAGGACTTTTATAGATTCCAAAAAGTGTTCATCCACCTCTTGTAAAATAGGCTTATGAACAATTCCTCCACATTTATTCTGTACAAAGACCAGAGTGCGATTGACCAAATTCCCATATTTACCTAATAACTCACTGTTGCAGCGCATTTGAAAATCTTTCCAGGTGAATTCGGAATCGGATGTTTCAGGTGCATTAGCTCCAATGGCATAGCGAATTTGATCAGGTGTGTATTTTTCAAAAAACCGCTCTAAATCGATTGTCCAGTTATCACTTTTACTAAACTGCCTGCCTTCTAAATTATAAAATTCGTTAGCGGGCACATCTTCAGGCAAGATATAGGGTAGATTTTGCCCCATTAACATGGCAGGAAAAATGGCTGTGTGAAAGGGAATGTTGTCTTTTCCAATAAAATGAACCAGCTTTGTCTTTGGATCCATCCAATACTCTTTCCAGCGCTCTGGTTCTCCTAATTGAAGGGCCCACTCCTGAGTGGCTGAAATATAACCAATAGGGGCATCAAACCAGACATAAAGAACCTTGTCTTCTGTTCCCTCCAAGGGAATAGGAACTCCCCACATAGAATCTCTGGTAATGGCTCTTGGATGCAGATCTTCTATAAAATTTTTCACAAAATTAAGAACATTTGGTTTCCAATTTTTCTTCTCAATCCAGTTCAAAAGTTTTTCTTTAAAAAGATCCAAACGCAAAAACCAGTGTTTGGTAGGCTTAAGCAGTAGAGGCGCCCCTGATAATTTACTTTTTGGACCAATTAAATCTGTGGCCTCATAGCAGGCAGCACATTTTTGACATTCATCTCCTCGAGCTTCCTCAAATCCACAACGCGGACATTTTCCCACCACATAGCGATCGGCCAAAAACTGCTGATCTTTTTCTGAATAGAGTTGTTCCGTTACTTTTTCTTGAATAAAACCATTTTCAAACAGATCTGTAAAAAACTGCTGCACTGGCTTTTTATGTCCTTCCCAAGTGGTTCGAGAATAATGATCAAAAGAAAAATTAAGCTGTTTGAATAAATTTAAATTAATGTGGTGAAAAATATCCACTTGCTCTTTAGGTGTGCGTCCTGCTATTTCAGCGCTTAGAGTAATCGCCACTCCATATTCATCCGATCCGCAAATGTAGAGAACATCTTGTCCCATAAGACGCTCAAAACGTGCGTAAACATCTCCTGGCAAATAAGCGCCTGCAATGTGGCCAAAATGCAACGGGCCGTTGGCATAAGGCAGAGCGGATGTGATTAAAATTTTTCTATTCATCGTTATTAGACCTCTGCCGATAGCTTCATTTATTTTCTAAAAATGTATTTTTTGGATGCTGTACCACTAAGACTTCAAACTCTGTATAGGGGACTTTTTGCCAGCCCATAAGCACATGAGTGTCTAAATCTACATAAAGAGGGCCTCTTTGATGATACACATATTCTGGCGTAATTTCCTTTGGCAGTGTTTTAGAGCAAGAAAACTCAGTTTCAAAAAGCTCTAAACTATCATGCTTGTCTCGAATTTTTCTCTGTGTATCAGAAGGCAGTGCTCCCCAAGAAACCCAACTCCCCGCTCTCTTTTTTTGTAAAAAATCCCAGTCTAAAGAAGCGCGTCCCAACCAATCGATGCTGTTTGGAAAAATCCTTCCAGTCTCACGGCAAAAGAGGGAGAGTCTAAAATTAAAGGGTTGATTATCATAACCTTTCAGTTGATGTATGTAGTCATAGACACGCACAAGGGAGTAAAAAGAGGCGTCCAGCAATCGACGCACAGGCAGTCCAGTGTAGGGGCTTAAAGGATATTTAATCTCTCGATTCACCCCTAAATAGCCAAGCAGCAATACAACACCCATTAAACCAAAACCGGCTAATAAGGCAGAAACCATCCAAAAAATGTTAATGCCGCCGCTTGCATGCATGCACAACTACCCATACTTTAAGAAATGCCCTAATAATTAAAATTAATTATTATAACACACCCATTAAGCTTTCTTTTTAGATTTTTTACTAGTCTCTTTTTCCTTCACCTGGTCTAATTCTTCATCATCTTCTTCCCAATCAGCAGATTCAATGACCTCTTCCAAACGTCTTTCCATCTGCGTGACAGTGCGTCCACCCACCCAGTCTTCTACAACTTCTGTGGCTAAATTCACTCCATTTGCCCCGCGGCCGCTATGCACGCGCTGAGTCACATCTAGGATCATATGGTTCACCAAATCAAACTGGCTATCGTACTGACGTGTCTTATCATGACGTAAAAGGGGGCTAGACATACGGTTTTCTCCTTGACTTAAGACCTCTGTCTAATTAGCTTTATTTGCTAAAATTGTCTTTTTTGGCATCTTTATTGTTAAATTTTTCGGCCATATGCTTACATGCGCCCTCTAAATTTACCAATAAATCTGCTCAAAAAATATCAATTTTTTCAAACAAAGCTAATTACGCGAGAGGTCTGTTATTTGTTTTCTTTTGAAAACCACCCACAGTTTATGCGCACAACTTTTTTGAGTCAACTAAAAATTAAAAGACATAGGAGTTTTTGAAGGTTCACCTTCAATTTCTCTTACATATTTGGGGATAGCATACCCACTTAGGTTCTGCCTTAAATACTCAATCAACTCCCGGCCCCTCTCTTCATTAACGTGAAAATGGGCAGACCCTGCCACTTGGTCTAACTGATGCAGATAATAGGGCAAAATTCCATGTTCTATTAGCTTGGAACAAAGAGAAAACAGAGTCTGTTCATCATCGTTAACCCCTTTTAATAACACAGCCTGGTTCAAAATAGGCACTTTTAGCTTTTTTAAAGCCAATACCACTTCATCGTCCAGCTCTAAAGGATGGTTCACATGGACCACAAAATAGATCTGCTTTTTTGAGCTACGGATCAAATCCAAAAAAGGAGCATCTATTCTTTCGGGAATTCCAATAGGAAAACGAGTATGAAAACGAATGATCTTCACATGCTCTATCGCCTCTATCCCCTTAAGCAAATCCCCGAGTTTTTGATTGCTTAAAGATAAAGGGTCTCCCCCTGAAAGCATCACCTCTCGAATAGAGTGATCCTGAGCAATGAGCGCTAACTCATCAAAAAAAGCATCTGTGCTTACCTGGTAATCATACTCTCGCCTAAAGCAATAACGGCAATGCATCGCACAGGCAGCAGATACAATCAAAAGCGCTCTACCTGCATATTTTTTTAAAAGCCTAGGAGTTAACTGAGATGAGCCATCTCCTACGGGATCTTTCACAAAACCACTCAAAACTTTTAACTCTTCAGATAGAGGGAGAAACTGACGCACAATGGGGTCATTTAGTGTTCCCTTAGCCATCTTATCTGCTAATCTACGCGGAAGGTTTAAAATAAATGAGCTTGGAGAAGCAAGCAACGCTCTCTGTTCTTGTGAAAGCTGCAAAAAATCTGCTAATTGAGCAACGGAAGTAAAATTCTCTTTTTGTTTCTGACGCCAACTGTCCATAATATACCCAAACAACTTGAAGAATTAGTTTTTGACGACGTCGGCAGCCTCTGAATTTGAGGCCCGTCTGCATCGCCCAACTTATTCAAGTTGAGCTGCTT
>CALBHK010000056.1 GCA_937894565.1 uncultured Chlamydiae bacterium | reverse complement strand
ATTTTACCAAAATAACAATTATCGCAGCAACGACCCCTGGTTGTTACGGGGAACCATATAGCTATATAGCTATATAGCTATATTAGGATTAGGTCTTTTCTGAGTAAATTTTTATTTTCCAAGTTTATTTTTGAACCTATTGACTCATAGATAAATGATACTGAAGAGAGTTAAATAATAATCCGAAGCTAGGCAGCCTCTTTACTACCTACTTCGGTTATTCTAAAGAACCACTTGAGCTGTTTTTCTAATTCTTTTTTTAATTCAAAGGGATTCATGCTTTCATATTTGGCCTTAAGAGCATTCCACTCACTCACTTCAAGTGTTCCTGAGTCCATTAATCTTTGGTAGGGAGTTCTTGGCTTGCTGTGAAGTTTAATGATTTTACCCCCAACTCGCTCTTTACTCTCTAACTTCATCACTGGAGTAAAATAATTCCATAATGGGTTCCAGAGATTTTTGTAAATCTCATTCATCATGATAACATATTTTCCTTTGCCGAAGCGATTATAGCCAAATAACTCTCTTACATGCGTCCAGTTTTTTTGCTCAACATAGGCATTGTCATTTTTCTGGTAAGGTCTGCGGCGAACAAAATTAACTCTATTTTTTCGATCAAAAAAATAACTATGTAAATCGTGATTTAAAAACTCATTCCCATTGTCTGAGGCAAAACCTTTAATCTTAAACGGTAAACTTTTTTCAATCGATTTTATTGCTCCCATTACAGTACGACTTTCCTTTTTAAACATCGCTCTGTTTTCTGTCCAGCCAGTAAATACATCTGTCATCGTTAATGTGTTAATGAACTCTCCAGCAAGTGAAGTCCCACAGTGGGCAACAGTATCGGCTTCGATAAAACCAGGCTCCTTAATCTGATGATCTAAAAGTTCAATCGGTATTTTATTTTTAATCAACGATGGGCTCGTTGAGCTTAACCCACGCCTTGCATTTTCTCTAAATTTTTCTAAATGGCGATCAATCGTTGATGAACTAATTTTTAGAAGAAGCTCCTTCATCGATATATCGGCATCGTGATAAAACGGTAACCACAATGGCATGGCAGCGACCATCTTTTTTGAACAAATCCGCCCCATACACTCCCACAAATGTCGTAAATGACGATCAACATCAGCTCCATATTTTCTAATAGCACCCGGTCTTCTTGGCTGAACAATCATGTCTTCATTTAAAAGCCTGATCGCATGTTTACGTGTGATCTTACACACTTCGCAGAACTCGTCTAAAATCAGGCTGCGTTGCTTCTTTGAACTTCTATGGTAGCGTAATCGTATATTTTTCAAGTACTCTCTTTTTAACCCGGTTGACATTTTCCCTCCGAAAACTTTTGTTGTAGTTATCAAGAGGATTACAGTGCTTGGATTATGATTCAACCGGGGGTCTAGTTGCACCCATCATGAGTCAACTACCCCTTTCGGTACGATTTCCTATGATTCAATTCGTAGGTATGTGAATTGCATCTTTATGTTTTCATGACTTTCCTTTTAGTTAGACTAAAAAAACTTGTTTTTATCATCGTTCTTTGTTCAGCTCTTGGACAAGCGAGTGACAATAAATGTCTTCCGTTTTATAAACCAATAAAAAACCCTGAATCTTTTATTGAGTATCAAATTGTACCGGACGATTTGACCAGTGATTCTATAACAATTAAGAAAAAAATAGGCGATTTAGCTAAAGAGATTACAGCCCGAGCAAAGCAAAAAAAACCTGAAATTAACTCTGAAGAAACTGAAAAAAAAGTATCGGAGACTTTGGTTCAATTTATAAACTCAATTGAAATTGAGTTTGAACGAATGGATAAGATATATGGAACTTCGCTGATTCAAAATTTAATATTTTATTTTGATCAAAGTTCACTAAGTTTGTATTTTAATATTTTTAACATAACTCATTCAGTCGATTTTTCAACCTTTAGAAAGGAAGCACGAGTCACTCCCGATGGCTACTATTATACTCATCATGTTCCCGATTCTTTTAATTTACCCAGAATAATCGATTTAAACTTTATCTTTAACCTGAAAGTAAAAACTATTCATTCTATTTTAAGACAGCGCCATCTTTGGCGACCAGAAAACACATCCCCACAAGATGGTAAAGTTTATCGCTTTAATGACATTCCTGGTTATGAATTATACGTTAAAAATCCAAAAGACACAATCACTCTCTACAGGGGTTCTTACACAGTACAAAATGAATATGACGTCTCTAAACGAATTCACGAAGGACATAGGTCCTGGGTGTCTTTTAGCTCTTTCGGAAAACAACTCTTTGACCTCTCACCTGATCAGTATCTGAAAAAGATGATTGATGCTTTTATCGCAAGGAAGGGTACTAGCATCAACATCACCGGTTTAAAGACTTTTTTCGCTGGGTTTACAAGAGACCTAGAGACAGCACTTGAATTTGTTAGGAACTCCGAAAATTACTATGAATTCGAAATACCCAAAGAAGTCTTAATCGATTCTAACAATCTAAT
>CALBHK010000055.1 GCA_937894565.1 uncultured Chlamydiae bacterium | reverse complement strand
AAGGTAAACACAAATGATAACCGCGCCCACTAAAAATGTTGTTTGAAATGTATCTGTCCAGACGATCGTCTTTATCCCTCCCTTGAAAGTATAAATCCATATCAAGAAAATGGTGATCGCTACGGTAATAACAAATGGCACATTCCACGCATCAAACAAAAACAATTGAAGAATCGTAGCTGACAAATACAACCGCAGTGAAGATCCAACCGTTCTTGAGAGCAGAAAGAAAGAAGCCCCTGTTTTATAAGACCAATGTGAAAGCCGTTGCTCGAGGTACGTGTAGATGGATACTAAATTGAGTCGGTAATAAAGTGGCAAGAGTACGAGAATGATAATCCAATAGCCTAGCAGGTAACCCAATACAACCTGGAAATAGGCAAACCCTATTTTCCCCACATTACCGGGAACCGAGACAAACGTAATTCCGGATAAAGAGGCGCCAATCATACCAAAGGCAACCAGATACCATGGTGATTCGCGATTGGCTGTAAAGAATGTATCTGAAGTTGCGCCTTTCGAAGTGTATATGGAGATGATGATTAAGACAGCAAAGTAAAGCGCTATGATTGATACGACTAAGAAAGGTGTCATGGTGGCTGCAATAGAAAGGCTAAAACTTGGTATTTTTTTTTACTTTTGAAACTAAATTGAAAGCCGCAAGGTAGTACAAGGAAAAATGAAAGCCGCTCCTCAGGAACAAGAACTCATTGATGTGCTTGAAGCCATTGAAATCACCGGAGTAAAAGACCTGGTGGTATTTAATGATGATTTCAACACCTTTGAGCATGTTATTGAGACGCTTAAGAAAGTTTGTCGGCATACCTCAGAGCAGGCAGAGCAATGCACCTGGATCATTCACTTCAAGGGGAAATGTACGGTAAAGAAAGGTTCCTTTGAAGAACTTCGTCCCATGCGAGAGTCCATTTGCGAAGCGGGCATCGATGCAAAAATTCTCTAGTAAGTAATTCTGATGGAATACCCGTCTAAGCTCATCGAAGATGCTGTAAACGAAATTGCCAAACTGCCAGGGATTGGTAAAAAGACTGCTTTGCGACTGGTGCTGCATCTCATCAGAGAGAATGAGGACAAAACACTTCTACTCACAGATGCACTCAGAAAACTGCGGGCTAATATTAAGTTTTGCAACACATGTCATAACATTTCAGATGAAGTGGAATGTTCTATTTGCAAAAGCCACAGGCGCGACCGCACCATTTTATGTGTTGTTGAAGAAAGTAGGGACGTCATGGCCATTGAAAGCACTTCGCAATACACCGGACTTTATCATGTACTCGGTGGCGTTATTTCTCCTATCAATGGAATTGGTCCTTCCGATCTAAAAATTGATTCACTGATCAGTCGTCTGTCAGGTTCTACAGATTTCAAGGAAGTTATTCTGGGCCTGAGCCCTACGCTGGAAGGTGATACCACAGCGTTTTACCTCAATAAAAAGCTTAAAGATTTCCCAATTAAAATCAGCTCCATCGCAAGAGGAATCCCTGTAGGCGGGGATTTGGAGTACGCTGATGAAATCACGCTGGGTAGAAGCATCATCGGGCGGACTTTGTTTGGTTAGGCTCGCTAAATATTTTACTTTTAATGCCGAATCTCAGGTTTATGGCAATAATTATCAAGCGTAAGTCGGGCAAAAAGAATATTTCAAAATTATTGAAAAAGGCCATGGCTTCTAAGGGTGTTAACACAAGAAAGTATTGCGGAGTAATAAAACTCACAAGAGATCCACTCACTATCCAAAAAGAACTTCGGGATGAGTGGGAATAGTGTTGTTCTTGACACAAACATTGTTTCGTATCTATTAAGTGGGGATCAGGTTTTATCTGAATTATTGGATCGAAAAAAACTCTATCTCTCCTTTATTTCTCAGCTAGAGCTCCTCGGGTTTAAAGGCATTACCCTAAAACAGCAAATTGAGATAGATAAGTTTATTCAAGATTGTATCGTTATTGATATAAATGAAGAAATAAAAAGGGAAGTAATAACTCTTCGAAAGAAAACGAGGTTAAAACTTCCTGATTGTATTGTCGTTGCCACTGCACGCTTTCTTAGTTTGCCTTTCATTACATCTGATGTAGATTTCAAATCAACTGGTTTTACAGAAGTTATTATATACGAATAAAATGAACCAACTCTCCGACCGAATCGAAGCCATTGAGGAATCTGCCACGCTGGCCATGGCAGCCAAAGCCCGGGAATTTAAATCCCGTGGTATTGATGTTGTCAATCTTAGCTTGGGAGAACCCGATTTTAAAACACCGCAGCATATTTGCGATGCTGCAAAAAAAGCCATTGACGAAGGAAAGTATTTTACTTACCCTCCTGTTGCCGGATATCAGGATTTGAGGGAAGCCATCGCGGTCAAGTATCAAAAAGAGAATGGCGTTCAGTATAAAGCAGAAAACATTGTCGTTTCCAACGGTGCTAAACAATCTATAGCAAACGTGATGCTTGCTTTGCTCAATCCGGGTGATGAGGT
>CALBHK010000054.1 GCA_937894565.1 uncultured Chlamydiae bacterium | reverse complement strand
ATTGCAATTGTGGTCGAGATGAAACAGCCTACAAGGGATTTCATTTCTTTTTTTCCTCTTTGATCTTGGTGATCATTTTGATGGCCTCTTCAAATGAGCCGTCAAGAGACAAGGCTTTTTCAAACCATTTTAGTGCCTCATCAAAGTTTTTTTGCAAATAGTAAACAGATCCCTTTAAAGAAAGCGCTCGAATAAATTTCGGGTCAACTTCTAAAACTTTGTCAATTTCAACAAGAGCCCTTTCAAATTGCGCCGCTTGCGCAAATTTTTGTGCGATATGAAGTTTTTGAAGAATTTCTTTGGCCTGACTAACATCTTTTAGCGGTGTCAACTTCACGAACATCTGGCTAGATGTCAGCCCGTATGGAGCTGGTGGGAGGAGTAATTTTTCAACATCATAGTCTTTGCCTTCTAAGGTAATACTTAGGAATTCACCATTTGAAGGTGTAAACCCGGCTTTTTCATACAGCTCAGAATATTTTATTTCTAAAGGGGTCTTACCTAAAGATTTTTTCTGATTGGAATTTTGAGCAGACGCAAACACTTCAACATCACTCGGCTCGCTTTGCACGATCAGTTTACTCGAACAGGATGTCAAACAACTTATCAATAAAAATAAGCCAGCTAAAAAAACTTTACCATTTAAATTACTTCTTTGAAATTTCACTCAAAGTCTCCCCTTATCCGTTTCTTTTCTATCTGCATTCAGTACTTCAGTTTCGGATCGATTAAATTTGACCACAAAAAAAGACAAATCATCGACAAGTTCCGCTGTAGATTTGTAGTCTAAAATAAATCGACGCATTTTTTCCAAAATCTCCTGTGACGAGTTTTTTGAACTGTGGTCTTTTCCAACAAGCTTAAAGAGGGATCTCTCCCCAAAAGGCACACCCTCTGGATTTTGGGTGTCAACCAAACCATCGGAATAGAAAACCAAGGCACTTTTCGCTTCAATTTTGAAGCTGGTTTCTTTATATGCCGCATTTGGCATTTCGCCAAGCCTTGGCCCTGGATCAGTTATCAAAAAGCTATAGTCTTTTTTACTTAGCGTTTTATCAACGGCTGGCATCATAAAAGGAACTTCATGACTGGCATTAGCCAAAATAAGTTCACCTGAAGAGATATCAAGTGAACCCACCACACAGGTCATCATGAGTTTACCTTGTGCGGTGTCAAAAATGACTTTATTTAATTTTTGCAAAACATCAACTGGCGATACAAAAGCAGATGAAATCAAACTCATCGCGGATCTCGCAACTCCAGTAAGCATGGCAGAGTTTAAGCCGTGACCAGTGACATCGCCTATAAGAAAAACAAACTTTCCTTCGGATAAAAAGTAGTACCACCAGTCTCCGCCAGCGTGATTGGCTGGTTGGAAAAAGCCTGAAAATTCGACATCAGGAGACTTAAAATACGGTTCTGGGAAAAAACTTTTTTGAAGGCTTCCCGCCAAATTCATTTCTGTTTCAATTTTGGTTTTTTCTTCTTTTTCAAAAATCAAATTTTGAATTTGCTTTCGCATGGCTTGAAACTGTTGAACCATAGTAGCGACTTCGTCGTCGCTTTTATCCTCTGGCAATTGGCTAGAAAAATTCCCATTCCCAAAATCAGCCATGGCTAATGACAGAATTTTAATATTTTTAGTCAAACGATTAGAAAAAATAATTGATGTCAAAACTGCAACACACATAAGCGCTATAAATGCCGACAGTGCTTTTAATAAAAATAAAAGCGAAGCGCGATCAGCCAGCGAAACTGGCGCGGTCATTACAAAAATAAGAGGGTCGATCCCTTTTATATTAACTCGTAAAAATGTGAACAAGATGCCTTTATCTTTAATTTCAAAACTGCCTTCACTGCTCATTTGTGCCAAAAGCTTCTGATAGCCTTCAGTTCCAAATATAGATGATACGTCCTCTTTATTATCTGGCCATATTTTTCCGGTTGTCGTAACGACAATGAAAGATTCAAATCCTTCTTGTTTTTTCAACTTCTCAACAGAATCCTTCAAACTATCTAGACCATCTGTGTTTAAAAAAAATAGATTTGCCGAATTCAAAAGATTGACTTGATTTTCAAGTAAAGAAATTTTTTTATCGTTTACAAATGTCGAAATTGCAAAATACAAAAAAAGCCCAAGGCAAACGGATGGAATTCCAACTAACAATGTTAAAAACTTGATTCTTAAACTCACCAGACAATAATAGAATCTATGTTGAACAAAGTCAGTTTTTTTAAGCCACACAACTTAAGTCTTGCCTTTGGTCGGTTCTTTGAGAAATTCGTTCTGTATTTTTTTGGTACCGTCTTGATGTTTAGCCTCTATAGCCTAAGTCATGAAACTGTTTTCCTTGTTTTTATCGATGAACTCAAAACAGGATTAGAACCCATAGCCCTAGTTGATACTAAATCAGGTCCATCGTCAAAAAGGACCGTAATTGACTCACTCTGGTTACCAACCCTTGAAAAGCAACTAGTTTATGTAGGAGATTCGCTCTTCACTAAGGACGAAGCCACTCTTAGCGTTAAATTGAACGAAAATGCAAAATTATTTGTGGAACCAAATTCATATCTACGAATTAGAAAAATTGATGGGCTTCCGTTGATCAGGCTAAGCCAAGGCGTTGTCAAAGCCGAAGTTACAGGCGAACAAACGATCTTAATTAAAAAAGGTGCCAATATAGAAAAAGTTATTCTTCAGAAAGGCACCTACTTAATCAAAAATGAACTCAGCAGCGGAATTCAAATCACGGCGTACACTCAAAATGCCAACTTAACTCAAGGTGATATTGAAAAATCTAACCAAACCAAAACCTCCGCTACGAATAATACCGAGGAAGAAACAGACAAACTAGACAAAACCGAGAAAATGGATAGCACAACGGAAAAACCGATCTCTGGAAAAACTACAGAAACTAACACGGATTTTGATTTACCGACCCCTATAGAAGGCACACTTTTCCTAGTTAAAAACCCTAAGGACATAGTTGTCGGTTCTATGCCTAAATGCCCAGACTCATGCTCAATTAAAATATACTTCAATCAGGAACAAGCCCTCGTAGAGAAGAATTTAAACAAAAATGAGCCTGCGCTAATAGTTTTAAAAAGCGGAACACTGCAAGAAGGTTTTTATGAATGGATATTTGAAACACAAACATCACAGTTCAAATCCCACTTTAATGTCAGAAAATTCTCTGAAGATGCTCTATCGGAAGCTATCAAAGCGGAATCGCCAATTGAAATTCATCCATGAAAAAAGGCGTGGGGTTTTAAAAAGCCCACGCCTTTGCAGCGATTCCTTCATCAGGCCTGTTAACAAGACCTGACCAGGAACTCGGGATCTTGTGATTTCTAAATTGCTCGCCTAAAAATAGCTTTTCTACTTTTAGCTCTGGCAAAGTGAATTTTAATCACCTATGAATCACTCACTCGGCAGGCAAGGCACAGCGGAAGCCGATATTGTTGTTCGTATTAGTGGGCGAATTATTCCAATTCGACGTCCAACGACCGACATTGCCACCATTATTCCAATTGCCCCCGGCAATCAGACCGCGCGAAGTAAAAAACCCAACAGCAGCCTATTAACAGATCTCAGAGTCCTTTCGTAAGCCCTAAATCTACATTTAAAATTACTTTTTTCAAGTAGTTGTTATTTGAACAATATTTAATGTGCCCCAAGTAGGAATTTAAAGTCATCAGATAGGGATGAAGCATACCCCGGTGAGCATTGTTAATTTTGTCATTGCCGTTTTCCAATAAAGCTCGGTAACGAGCCTTTTGTAGTTTTTTATTCATACGCCTAAAAAAATCTCCCCGAAGACGCATCTCATTGGGCTTTATGAAAAAACCCAAAAACGAGATTCCTTCGCGGCAAATAGAAATTTGGACCTTCTGAGGACTTAAAACTAAACTCAATTTTTCTTCGATAAATTTTTCAATCTCAATCCTTAAATTTCTGGCCTCTACATAAGAATCTGCAATCAAAACAAAGTCATCCATGTAACGAATATATTTTTTTACCCGAAGTGTTCGTTTCACAAACTGATCAAGTTCGTTCAAGTAAATATTGGCAAACAATTGGCTCGTCAAATTACCTATCGGTATCCCCGTATTGGGTGCGTTAAAAATCAACTTCCTTAGACAGCGAATAAGTTTTTCGTCGGTAATAGTTTTTGACAAAATTTTCAATAAAATTTCACGATCAATACTCGGGAAAAATTTTCTGATATCACACTTTAAGAAAAATTTGTCAGGATTCAATGTGATCCACTTCTTCATTAGCAGGGCCGCACGGTGATGACCCCGACCAGTTCGACAGGCATAGCTGTAATAATAAAACTGACTATCAAAAATAGGCTCAAGTGTCTGGTGAATGGAATGATGAACAACCCGGTCGCGAAAGCACGCCGATTCGATGAGGCGCTTCTTAGGTTCATGGACATAAAAACAACGATACTTTCCAAATTGATAGGTCTCATCACGCAGCTCTTTCGAAATACTGTGAATATTTTCTTCAAGATTAAGGTTAAAGTGAACAATCGAATGACGATAAAATTTGCTTTTTGCAGCTTTATAAAAACAACGGCGCAATTTTTTGAAGTCTGAAATCTCATCAAACAAATGACTATACGTTTTCGGCACGGTTTTCGTCCCTATCGACACTTTTTATCCAACCTGAAATCATTTTACCAATTTCCACTATTTCTATAGAAATCTTTTCATAGAGGCCCTCGGAAACAAAACCCATTCTTCGGGCCACTCTAAGGTGAAATCCAACCATTTGAAATTTTATTCTAGCATTCGACAAATGTATGCTGCGATCTATCCTGTTGTAAGTAGACCAATAAATTTCCTCGATAGCCTCCAGAAAAAATTTTTCAGTTTTTTCTGCCAAAGTATATTTTTCAGCTTTGGGATACTTTTTTAAAATCGGAAGGATTTCAATATAAAGCGATTCAATTTTTTGTAAAATTTGTGGACCTTGTGATTTGGCCATTATTTTTCCCCAAGAGAGTTTTCTCAGATCTACGAATAAGCCCGCCCAGTCCCGGCAAAATGTGATCTTCTAATTGTTTTTTAATTTCAAGAACCTCAGCGGTTTCGGAGCTAACTTCGATATGAACTAATAAATTTATCAATTGATTTCTAGCCTGACCAAAATACTGAATCTTGCTTGCCTTATCAAAACAATAAAACCCATAGCCAATATATTGAATACTCTTATATGCACTTTCAAAAAGAATCTGCCAATCTTTATGATCCGTTAGATTATTTTTTAAATTTTTAGTTATTTCAAGTAGCTCTTGATACACGCCAAGATTAGAAAGAACAAATCTTTTAGTTTCCTTGGAGAGTGCCTTACTTGATGAATGGTCCGATTTATTCTCTGGATTTCTTAAATCTAGATTTTCAATTGGATTGCTTTTTTCTTTTGTATTGGCATCACCTGGTATTGGACTTGACGCCAATGATTTTACCTGACTCCATCCTAACTTTTCAACTGAAGCTAGATTACACTCCCAACTTCGATTTTTCTTTCTAACAGTAATCTTTCCTTGGGCGGCGTAGTGCCTGAGAGTTCGTTCGGGTTTTGCATACATTTTTGCTACTTGTTGAATTGAGACCCACATTTTTTTCCATAACTGTTAGAGTTTACTTGGACTGATACTTTAAAATAAAAATATAGTTATTTACTTATCTTTCCTTTACTACCTTGATTTCCGTATTTCAATCAATCAACTTAATTATTCTATTTCTGCTTTATATTTACGCGAAAATATGGCCAAA
>CALBHK010000053.1 GCA_937894565.1 uncultured Chlamydiae bacterium | reverse complement strand
CTAAAAAAATTTAGATGTAATTTTAAGGATAAATTATATCTAAAATATTTAAACCCTGAATTAATTGATTAAGGGTTTATTGATTTACTTATATATCTATTTAAATCAAAAAGTCCGTATTCTAAAGGTTCTTCTTTTTTAAACTCTTTATCAAACCAATCAAAAACTTCCCAAAAATCAGGATTTGCTCTTTTTTGATTTTTATAATTTATTTTTTGTCCGGCAAGAAGCCGCCTATTTGTGCATCCCAGAGCGTTTTGTAAAGGCCACCTTGAGCTAAAAGCTCTTTGTGTGTGCCATCTTCCATGATTTTTCCCTGATCGAAGACGAGGATGCGGTCCATATGTAACAGAGTAGAGAGTCTATGGGCAATCACGATGGTCGTTTTATTTTGCATTAATTCTTTTAAACTTGCTTGGATTTCATTTTCTGTCACAGAATCTAGTTGCGAAGTGGCCTCATCTAAAATCAGGATGGGCGCATTTTTTAAAATAGCACGGGCGATTGCAATTCTTTGCCGTTGACCACCCGATAGTTTAATGCCCCGCTCTCCTACAAGAGAATCATAGCTTTTTGGCAATTTAATAATAAATTCGTGAGCGTGAGCCCTTTTTGCAGCTTCTATCACTTCTGCATCAGTTGCCTCCACATTGCCATAGTGAATATTTTCCATAAGAGATCTGTGAAAGAGCGAAGGGTCCTGAGGGATCATAGCAATGTGGCTGCGCAGGGAATCCTGAGTGACAGTGCGGATATCTTGTCCATCAATTAGAATCCGGCCGTCATTGACATCATAGAGCCTTAAGATAAGGTTGACAAAGGTAGTCTTACCACTGCCTGAATAGCCAACTAATCCTACTTTTTGACCTGCTTCAATGGTGATGGATTTGTTTTGAAAGAGGGCTTCTGTATCTTTGTATTGGAATTTAACAGATTCAAAAGTGATTTTACCAGAGGGTACAGTTAAGTAAGAGGCATTTTCTTGATCTTTTATTTCCAATGGAACAAATAAATTAGAGAGTCCCTGTTTGCATTTTCCCATCGCTTTATTTAATTCATCTACCTGTTCCAGGGTCCACCAGGTCATGTAACCTACTTCCACGCTTAAGCCCAAGATAAGGGCAAAATCACCAATAGTGACCTTTTTGCTTGTGTGTAATTGAATAAGAAAATAGAGCATAAATGCCAGCATGATAGAGATAGAAAGTCCTTGAAAAAGGTCGAGTTTGAGGCTGTAGAGCTCTTTTGATCTAAAGGCATCTTTCGCTAAAAGCAATCCCTTTTCAAGATGCGAGATCTCATAAAGGCGTCTGGCAAAAATGCGTACATTGCTTGTGTTGGTGATGCTATCTACTAATTGTCCTGAAACAACAGATTCAGCAGTAGCGTGGGATTCAGATAAATTAACCAAGCGTTTGGAAAAATAGAAGCTAAAAGAAGTAAAAACACTAAACCAGATCAATAAAACATAAAAGAATTTGGGATTTACATAGTACATGCTGGCAAAAATGGTGACGAGCAGCATGGTCCCACGAATGAGGTGCCTTGAAATATCATGGATAATGCGCTCTACATTGTCTGTTAAAGTGTTGATTTGGTTAGAAATGCTACCAGCCAAATTATCTTGAAAAAATTGATGCGTATGGCCTTGGACATATCCAAAGATCTCTTTAATCATAGTATTTTTAATCACAGGCTCAAATTTATAATTTAAATAGCCAGTAGCGCGCCAGCCCAAATTGTGCACTTCAAAATTGATGACAAAAAGAAGGGCGGCCCAAAAGAGGGGAGAGAGAGTATCGTCTACTTGTCTGGTGCTTAAAAAATCGATCATGTATTTGATGAGATAGTTATTAATGGGGGCCCAAAGACCTGTCATCATGCAGAGAAAAATAAAAATAAAAACGGGCAGCTTGTAGGGCTTTAAAAAGTGCCAAATGAAGGGCATTAGGCGATGCGAGAGTGGAGTGTTCATAAAATCCTCAAGGGGAAATAAGTATTGTTGTTAAATGGAATAATGAGTGCTTTAGCTTATTTTTGTTCAGCGAAGGTTTTTTTGCAACTCTAATATGTCCGAGCAATTTGAAGAATTTGTAACTCACCTTGCAAAAAAAAGAATCAATCGTTTTCTTTGGACTGCGGTGGCTTGACACCGCTTTTGGCGACGCGGCTTGGGCAGCGAGCCTTCTTGTTATAATAGACATTCTTAAAAACACTAATGCTACCTTTTCGGTGTGCGTCAAGCCGCACACTATGAAATCTGCCGCCCAAGCCGCAGCACTCCAAGATAAGCGATATTTTTTCTTCTATGCGTAAGCAGTTGATATGTTTAATGCGTTCATAAATTTCTTTTTTGATGTTTTATTAGCATCAAATTATTGATTTTTGATATGTATAATGCTATCATTAAGGAAGAAAGAGGATGTATGAAAAAGCCAAAAAAGTCAGAAAAATTACTCTTGGAAGAGATTTCTGTTGCAAGTAAGGCTCTGTTGAAACATCAACGAGGTCTTGAAGTGGGCCAGTTAATCACTCTTATTCGAAATCAGTTAAGAATGTCGCAGCGTGCATTGGCTCGAAGAGCTGGAGTTCCGCAAGCCACAGTGTCCAGAATAGAATCATGTCATCTTGAGCCTAATACCGCTACTCTGAATAAGATCGCAGATGCTATGGAGTGCGATTTATGTATTATAATTGTTCCTAGATCTAATTTAGAGGCGATTAGGAATAAACAAGCTCAAATTAAAGCAGAAAAAAAAATTCGCTATCTTCATGGAACCATGAGTCTTGAGAAACAGTCACCCAGCCCAAAATTATTGCAGGAATTGATTAAAGATGAGGTTCAGAACCTATTAGAGTCTTCAGGCTCTGCTCTTTGGGAGGAAGGGTAATGAAATTTTTTTATCCTGAAGGAGCGACCCCACTCGATGATCTTAGCGGTCTTAAACCTGTTTGGGTTAAAACACAGCAAGATTTGAACCATGTTGAAGTGGAAAATATTGCTAAAGCAACCAGTAAATATCTTTTAAAATCAATTCCTGCGCCACAAAAATGGTTTAATATTTCTTTTTTACAAAAGATGCATCGCGATATGTTTTGTGATGTTTGGGATTGGGCGGGTAAATTTCGTATGACGCAGACGTGTCCGGGAATCAAGCCTTATCAAATTCAAAGTGCACTTGCCCACCTGTGTGAAGATGTCTTATTTTGGTCTACTGAAGAGAGTGATTTATCACTGCTTGAAAGAGCGGCTAAAATTCATCATCGGCTTGTGTTTATCCATCCCTATGTAAATGGGAATGGCAGATTCTCTCGACTTGTTGCAGATCGTTATCTTAAAGCCTTTGGGCATCCCTATCCAAATTGGCCTATAGATTTGGATAGAGATGGAGAATATCGAAAGCGTTATATTGAAGTGTTGGGGGAAGCGGATGCAGGAAGTTATGAACCTCTTATTTTGTATATAAAAAAATTACTCAAGATTTAAAGGATTAAAATGAAGAGCGGGCTCTATCAACATTTCAAAGGAAAATATTATCAGGTCATAGGAGTCTCCAGGCATAGTGAGACAATGGAAGAATTTGTAGTCTATAAAGCTCTTTATGGAGAGGGAGGGCTTTGGATTCGGCCTTTAGCCATGTTCAATGAAGAAATTCTTGTAGAAGGGGTTAAACAGCCGCGTTTTAAATATATTTCTTCTAAAACTGCGGATGAGCTATAGAATCTTGTTCTATAACTCACGATTGTTCATAATTTTGAGTTATAGAAAAATAAATCCGTTTTTTCATACAGAGGAATCTTATGAGCAGACCCGCAAAGTCCAAAAGTGAATTACTTAATTTAAAGAATCTCGGAAAAGCTACTTTAAAGGATTTGCAGATCCTTGGAATCAAAACCATTGAACAACTTAAAGAGCAAGATCCGGATCATTTATATCAAGAATTACAAAAAATCACTCAAACAAGGCAAGATCCTTGTGTGTGGGATGTTTTTGCTGCCATTATCCACGAAGCTAAGACAGGTGAAAAATTACCCTGGTGGCATTGGAGTAAAATTAGAAAAGATGCAAAAAAATTGAAGTCATAATATTATATATTCGAATAAAGAAACCAGGTGTCTGAGTGAAAATCGTCGTCGTTTAGATCAAGAAATTTCGATCTGTTGGCCATTTCTTAAAAAAGAAATAGCTATCTTTTTGCTTAATTTTTTGAATTTTAATATAGAGGTTTTTTATGACACGTCTTTTATTGCCAGCGATCTGGCTGCTCGTTCTAATTGCGGGTTTGCCGCAACTTTCTGAAACTGTTTACTCTCCCTCTTTGCCCGAGATAGCGGATGCTTTAAATACGTCTGAGTCGATGGTGGAGTATACCCTTACTATTTACCTGTTTGGATTTGCTATCGGTACACTTTTTTGGGGAAAACTCTCTGATCAATGGGGCCGTAAGAGCTCTGTTTTAGGAGGGCTGATCATTTTTATTTTGGGATGTATTGGCTGTTATTTTTCTTCTTCTATTGAGATGTTGATGCTGAGCCGTTTGGTTCAGGCTTTTGGCGGCAGTATTGGGAGCGTTCTGGGTCAAGCGATTTGTCGAGATGCTTTTCTAGGTCCTGATTTGGGAAAGGTCTATTCTGTGATAGGGAGCGCTTTGGCTGTTTTTCCGGCTATTGGCCCACTAGTGGGTGGTTTGATTGCCCAATTTTCTGATTGGTCTATCATCTTTTTATTTTTACTGGCATGTGCAGTTATTTTAACTTTATTAGTGGGTTTTTATTTGCCAGAAACGCACCATGTAAGCCTTAGGAAATCGGTCTCTATAATAGATGTTGCTTTGAATTTACTTAAAGATAGAAGAGTGATGGGTTTTGCCCTTATAGTAGCGGCATGTAATGGGATCTGCTTTAGCTATTTTGCTGAAGGCTCTTTTTTCTTGATCAAGAATTTAGGGCTCTCTCCTAGCCAATATGGTGCTAGCTTTATGCTGATTGCAGCTTCTACAATGTTAGGAGGTATGCTATCTAAGAAGTTGCATGCTCATCTCATATCTAAAACCATTATGGAATATGGTTTGATGCTTATTGCACTCTTTGGAGTTTTTTTTAGTGTATTTACCCTAATGTATGTAAACATTTTCAATCTATCTAACTATTGGATGATAGGCGTGACCATTTTGAGTCAAATGGGCATTATGTTTGGGGTCTGTATGGCAACAAGCAATGCTTTAGCTTTAGCTCTTGTAGATTACAAACATTGCATTGGAACAGCTTCCAGCTTGTTTGGATTTTTCTACTACGCTCTTATTTCCCTCTTTACGTTGGGAATGGGATTATTGCACAATGGGACACTGCTGCCGATGCCGCTCTATTTTATGGGGCTAGCATTTTTTATGTTGCTTGTGCGCAAGTTATTAATTCATTGAGAAGTTGTAGAATAGTGCCGCCCCTCCGGGGCTTGATAGTTTTTTTGCTCATACCCAGGCTTTGCTAACCCCATCCGGGGCAGCGCTACAGCTTGGGCTAATAAGTGTCATCCCTCCGGGATTTATATAAGCGATTTTTTTTGATCAAAAACATTGTACAGTCCGCAGAGAACTACTACGAGCAATCTGTTTGATTAAAAACAACTCATGAACGACAAAAATTACATGTGAATATTCTTAAGAAACATCCCGGAGGGATGACACTAATTAGCCCAGGCTGTAGCGCTGCCCCGGAGGGGTTAGCAAAGCCTGGGTACGAGCAAAAAAACAATCAAGCCCCGGAGGGACGACACTGAAATTGTATATAGTTTATTTTTTTCCGACTGCCATGATGTGGGCACTAGCGCCAATTAAGGTCTCTTCTTCCTCTATGGTTTCAAGAATAGAGAGAAGGCGTTCGTAGCCGTCAGGATTTTTTTTCAGTTCTGCAATTAAATTTTCCTGCCAGATAGGGCCTTCAATGGCTTTTAGCTTCACCTCTTTAAATCCGCTTTCCACAACTTCATTACGCAGATCATGAGGATGATGGAGATAAAGATAAGGAGATGTAAAATCGTTATCACCTGTTTTGTAGTGCTCTCCTGTCATTAGATCTTGTTCAACAGTATCTATTTTTGCATAAAGAAGATTTCTGTTCATGCCATCCATTAAAGAGGCAAATCGGGAAATACCGGCAGCAAATAAAATGCCTCCTGGTTTTAAAACGCGATAAGCTTCTCTTAAAGTTTGCAAGCGATCATCTGTTTCCATAAGATGGTACAAGGGACCAAAAAGCAGCACCACATCGGCGCACTGCTCTGCATTTTCAAGTTTTCTGGCATCTCCGACTGTATAAGAAGCTAAGGGAATAGATGTCGCTTTTGCATGTTCTTGAGCTTGTTCAATGTGGAGAGGGATCGGGTCGATTAAATGGACACGGTAGCCGTCTTGAGCCAAGGGAAAGGCATAGGCTCCGGCTGCTCCTCCAATATCTAAAACGGTTGCGGGGGCGGACGGCATTAGTTTTTTGAGGATTTTTAATGTGCGGTCTCTTTCGAGTTGGCAATAGAGGAGCCGTTCCTTTTCATTTCCTTCTAAATAGTATTTTTGAAGATCTCTGTGTTTCATTTGGTATTCCTGCATTTGATCATTTTACGGGAGAGTATACCACGTTGCTTTGCCTTTGCCAAGTCTTACCAGAGTGCCTTTTGCGATTAAATTGCGTAGTCTAATCTTGGATTAGTTTTTGATAAGACTTTGATAATGTGTACTTTCTTCCCTTGTTTGATGCATCCGCAATTTCAAGGAAGCCTTGTTCAACCCAGGCTCTGCAAAGGGTTGCGCTTGTGCGTGGTTTAAAACCAAATAACTCACCTATTTGATGGCTTGTAATCGTGGTAAATTCTTGAAATAATTCAAGAGCTTTACGTTGTTTTGGATCAAGCTTCCTGATTAATGAGCTTTGATCGCTCAAACCTTCAGCTTTATACATTTGTTTTAAAACTTTTTCGAATGAAATTGCCATTCCTTCAATAAAATATTCAATCCATTTTGTGATGTCTGCTTCGGCGCGGCCCATGTAGTAATTGTGAGACTCGCCGATGCTAATGGCTTCGTAATAGGATCCCAAATGACGTGCATAATATTCTTCTAATGAGTAAAGACCTTTTAAATCATAACCCCCTAGATGCAAAATGAAGGTTGTGAGTAGCCTTGCAGTCCTTCCGTTGCCGTCATAGTAAGGATGAATGGTAGCAAATTGGTAATGGGCGATTCCTGCGACAATGGGACAAGGTAGCTCTTTGTTTTTATTGATCCATATAAGCATCCCATCCATTAAATTTTTTACATCCTTGGCTTCCGGAGGCATATAGACAATGGAGCGAGTTTTGCCATCCTGGATGACATTTTGCCCTTCTCTATATTTTGTCGGCGTGATTTTTTTTCTTCCGTTCGCCATCACAAGAGCATGTAGAGTTTGAATCATTTTTTCTGTTATTTTGTTGCCTGAAGCCACCCATCGCTCCACTTGAGAGAGGGCAGCATAGTAGCCTTTTACTTCATGTTCATCTCGTTCACGGCCTGGAAAGTGGCCTTCATGTTTTAAAATTTCTTGGATCTCTTTGGGATTGAGGCGATTGCCTTCAATCATTGTGGAATAATGTGTGGTATAAAGACGGGCTGTTTCTCTTAGAGAACGGAGCACAGTAGGGGTGAGGGGTAAGTGTAGAATTTTTTCTTTCGCCGCCTCAATACGTATGAGGCTGTTCATGATTTTTGGAGTGATCGTGTAATGGGGTTTAAATGTTATCGGCATATTAACTGCACTTTATCTGCATTGATTTTCTTCTTTATTATGCAGATAAAATGCAGATAAATCAAGCGTTTAAGTTTGTGAAAGAGTATTTTAGGAGTGATGGTGATATTTGAATCCTATATAAGATATCCAATTATATACCGAACATGATTGAAGAATTGGTTTTTGACCACGTCGGTTCTGCATCAAAATTTTCATCTTCACTCATGCCTTGCCTTAAGGCAATGGTCATTCGCTCCAGATAAAAATTTTGAGCAACCTCCTTGTCAAAACTCCAAATCTTCAATCACGTCCGGTATATCCCATTACTCCCGGGGTTTCTTACAGCTTAGATAGGGATAGAAATTGGCCTACTTATATTAATAAAGCGAAGGGGTGGGTCTGTCTTGGAGATCCTAACATGGAAGGGAAACAGCTTATTCAATTTGCGCCTAATTGCATAGCAAGCATGTTAAAGCAAGAACTTACTGCGGTTTGGTTGCATCCAGAGCAATTACCTCCACTAGAACAAAGTGAGTCAGAAAAAAATCTTAATAAAAGTAAGAAAAAATGGTTTTTAATGTTTATTCAAAGCGTCAAAAAGTATTTTCAAATATCATAGCCTTTTTCCCATTGCAATATCATGAATACTTGGAGGTTCGCCGCTTGGATCTTCAAAAGGCATTTCTGTATAGCCATTTCTGCGATAAAAGCCGACAACATTTGGTCTTGCTTCATCATGAAGAGATGTGATTTTTTGCCGTTTTAGCCATTGTTCACAGAGCTGCAAAAACTGGCTTCCTAATCCATGTTGCCTATACTCTTCATCAATAACAATGATTCTCAAAGCAGCTCTTTGATTTGGCCAAAATTGGATATGAGCATATCCGATGATTTCAATTCCCTGATAAAGAACTAGATGAACGTGCTCAGGATGATCAAATGTCCATGTATAAGGATCTGAAATCGAAAGTGGATCAAAAAAGTATTTATTTCTTAATCGCTTGGCTGCTTCCCATTCGGCATAATGTGTGCATTTCATCATACGAATACGACTGAAGTTGGCTGCTTTTAGAATTTTTCTGATGAAAGCGTCTTTACCAAGATTATATCCCGTAAAAAGAGAGTTATTCTTCTCATAAGAAGATTTTTTCTTCAGAAGATCTTCTTTAAGCTTTGTATATTCGTCTCGCGCATTTGGATGTTTTCGTAAGTAATCTCTAAAAAGAAGGTTTAGTTCGATTTCTGGGTGGCCTTCTTCATAAACATGAAGGTTGGTTTCGACTCCCTCTGATCGGTTAAAATAAAACCGCATGGGAATATTATATTCGCCTTTATACTTGAAGCCTAAGCTTTGCAGAGGTTGAATGGCTTTCTCTGGATCATTTACAACTCCTATCATATCAATCACCGGCTTGGCCGAAAGTCCTGGTACCGAAGTAGAGCCAATATGATGAATAGTTACACAGTTAGGTCCAAGAGCTTCTTTGATTTTTCTTGCTTCTCGCTCAAAAATTTGAGGCCAATCGGGATTGTATAGTTCGACTACAATTTTTTTTGTCTTTGGTTCGAGGGGGTCAGGATGACCGTTTTCATTCTCATCGTTAGTCATAATTTTCCTGCATTTTTTTGATGCCTTCTCGCTCTTGTAATTACGATTATTGTATGCCAATAAATTATAAAAACACAACAATATCCTCCTCGTAAATATTCCATTAAAGAAAAACCATTTGAAAAAATGGTAGTGGTTGAATCTGTAGAAGCTAGAGAAGGTTTTCAGACAGAATCATTTTCTTTTTAAAAATTTGATCAAATGCATCGTCACTTTGCACGCAAGCTAGCTCAATTGAATTGGCAGTTTTTTAGAGAAGTTTATTCAGAATAATTTGTGCATCAACTTAAGGAAAAAAGAGATGAGCCTATTCTTTTTTTAGGACGCACAAAAAGAAGCATTTTATAAAGAATAAGCTAAACGGATCACCTTCCAACGTAAGCTCTCTTGCGTATCTATATAGCTTTTGATTTTCTCTTTTTTCCATTTGGAAAATTGAATGATTTCGTGATCTGTTAGACGATAGAGAGCTGCCATAGGGCGAGTGAAGAAAGGCTCTATATTTTTTAGAGCAGAATCAAATTGGCGCTGTAGAATAAAGTTACGAGCAAAAGCATATAAAATCATGCAGGCGGGAATCAATTTTAGCCAACTCAAAGTGATCATTTGTTCTAGTGTTCCATTCAATAGCAGATAGAGATCAACGATAAGTATAAGAGCTAGGGTTATTACAAATAGGAGGCTTTCAATTTGGTTTTGAATCAAACCCCCTAAATATTTTGAAAATCTGCTTTTTGAAGATCTATAGGCGATAACCTCTTCAAATTTAGGCTCTTGAAAAGCTAATCTTCCAATATGACAAAGTTCGTGCAGAGCAATTTCTTCAGCTTTTTTCCATCTGCATTGAGGGTTAAGTTGTATAAGGGCACAGAGGGGGTCTTTTTCTTTAAGTTGAAAAATCCAAATCGATCCCCCATGCCAGGGAAAAAGCCCCTTTTTTTCGTGTAAAATAGGAACCCATGCAGGGGAGATATCGTAAATATCTTGCGCGTCCTTAAGCGCTGTATCTATATTTAAGGAATTACCTTGGATTTTTGATTGAATGTTTAAACTATAAGCGGCCCTTAAGAAAAAATCTTCTTTATTTTCGGCTGGGCCGGGAATAAGACCTAACTGGTTGTAACTTAAGAGTTCATTTTCATTCATAGACACTCAATTTTAAGGGATCTATTGATTTTTTTAAAACAAAATGGGTCGTTATGATAGACTGTTTTCTATCAAAGAGTTAGGAAGTTGTCATGGGAGGTTGCTATGCATGAAGAGTATGAGGCATTCACGGCGGAACAGGTAAACATATTAAAAAAATATGTGACTAATACATCCAGTCATATTTTTGTGATTAGGAATCTTCCAGAAGTGATTAAAGGGGCTCTTTTTTCGCGTTATTCCAGATCTACTCTTGGCTTGCGCACTCTTCTTTTAAAGGAATTTATTTCAAACACTGAAGAGACTGGCTTCAATTCTATTGTCCAACAATCGGCAGCTTCCGGTGAACAAGAGTCTCAAGATCAGATGGAGGCCATTAAAAAAGCTCAAAGCTTTTATGATCGTATTTTGGATGGCTATGGGGATGATTCCATTGGAGAATTGGGCGGCGCTCATTTAGCTATTGAAAATGTTTCTATGTTGGCTGCTAAACGGTTGGAAGATGCGCGTATTGGGGGATCACCCTTAGAAAAATCCACACGCTATATTTATTTTGACCAAAAAGTGAATGGAGAATACTTGTATTATCGCGAGCCAAATCTGATGATTTCTGCATATCGGGATTTATATACAGAGACTTGCAACATGCTCTTTGAAACCTATAGCAAGTTGATCCCTCCGCTCACAGAAATAATGGAATTGCGTTTTCCTCCTAGTGAAGAAATTTCCAAAGGCGCTTATAAGGCTGCTTTGCGTGCTAAAGTATTAGATTGTTTAAGAGGACTTTTGCCCGCAGGGACTCTGACAAATATGGGGATTTATGGAAATGGGCGCTTTTTTGAAGCATTAATCCATCGTCTTCATTGCCAAAAGCTAACTGAATTACAAGAGATAGGCAAACGCGCCCATGAAGAGTTAGCTAAGGTCATTCCCTCCTTTGTGCGCCGTTCGGATATTCACCATCATACGCATAAAAAATATGCAGAATTTTCTGGAGAGATGCATGAAAAATTAAAAATTATCACGGATACACATGCAAGTTCCATCAAGAAATCCAAGGAGAGAGGGGTCTTTCTTGTAGACTATGATGCAGGGGCTGTTTCAAAAGTGGCAGCAATGCTTTTATTTACACATAGCAATCAAAGTATTGGAGATTTAAGGCGTTGCGCTAAAATGCTAACGGACGAAGAGTTGGCAAGTATTTTGGATGCAGCATGTGATGCACGTGAAAACCGTCGTCATAAATCTCCAAGAGCTCTTGAACATGCGGAATATACATTTGAAATTGTGGCAGATTTTGGTGCATATAGAGATCTGCACCGCCATCGTATGCTGACGCAAGAGAGGCAATTACTTAATTGTGAATATGGCTACGACATTCCGATTGAAATTCAAGGCACAGAAATGGAAGTCATCTATTGCGAAGCGATGAAAAAAGCTAAAAGCGCTTTTGATGCAATTGCTTCCGAACTTCCTGAAGAGGCTCAATATGTGGTTCCCATGGCTTATAATGTACGCTGGTATTTTAAATTGAATTTGCGCGCTTTGCAATGGCTTTGCGAATTGCGTTCAACCCCAGCAGGCCACCCTAATTACCGCTACATTGCGCAAGCTATGGCAAAAGCTGTCATTGAAGTGCACCCTCAATTTGAGCGCTTTTTCAAATTTGTCGATTATGAAGGCTATGAATTGGGACGGTTAGGTCAAGAGCAGAGAAAAGCGGATAAAAGAGCAAAAGCCGGAGTTTGAGAGGGGGAGAAAGAAGGAGAAGAGAGAAAGAGGAGAAGAGAGAGAGAGGGATTAACCGCAGAGCCGCAAAGTACGCAGAGGAAACGCGGAGAAGAAAGAAAAAAAACAGGATAGCAGGATCACCTTTCGGGTTGCAGGATAAAGACATAACATATGATTAACTTTCTTTTTGATTAACTTTCTTTTTGATTAACTTTCTTTTTGATTAACTTGGTTCATGTGAAGAATTGGGGCACAGAGAGGTATTAATCAATTAACTATTGAGAAAAAAAAGGAGAGGACGTAGAAAAATCCTAATATCTAAAAAAGGAGGTTTCCTATGTCCATCTCTAAGGTCTTTCATACACTAATCAATGATAAAAGTGTAGTTTT
>CALBHK010000052.1 GCA_937894565.1 uncultured Chlamydiae bacterium | reverse complement strand
CTTGTCTGTGAACTTTAATGAGGCCGATAAGGATCACATTTCTTTAAAAGTTCAATGTCATTCAGCTAAGAGAGAAAGACAGTTTGTTAGTGAAATCAAGGTATTACCAAAAGCATAACAAAAATTGGCAAAGTGTCTAAATGTCTTCAGTGGAAAAAAGTCAATACCGTTTCCTTAAGACATAATTATTTCCTTTTTATCAAACACGATGTTAGCAGCGGAATAGTTTTTATGCTGATATCTTAGTTTCCTAGAAGCCATGCGAGAGTAGCGAGTCCTGACTTCAGCGGACACTCGAATAATTACTTTTATTTTTTGTAAGTACTTTCGTTTTCGTGCAAAAAAGTCGTCCCAAGATTTTATTATAAAATCTAGTATTAACTTGAAGTTAGATCGCCTGTACTTTGGGTTAAGTGGATTTTCTGCTGATTTTTCTGCTTTAAATTGCTCTATGCGCGCAAAATTTATTATCCATAAACGCACGTAAAGCTCTTGAAGAAGGCCGTTTTCCGTTTTTGAGTGCCATTGCTCGATAGGTAGCGTATTCACCTGATCTCGAAAACTATTCTCCACCTCCCAGCGCATTCGATATAGTGCTTCAGCCTCAGGTAAACTAATGCCTCTAAAGTTAGTTCCGTAGATGTGTTCTGCATTCTGTTTCTTATTCTTAATTTTATAGAGGTAAATTCTTTGCTTTGGATCACCTTCATATAGAAAACTATCGCGCTTTTTATTTGAATGAATAAATTCTTTGACCGCCACGGGAATTGAGCCACCCGATTTAAACCGGATAAAAAAATAGTTCTTATATTCAAAGTGCGCCTTCATTAATTTCTTGTTGGTGCAAAAGCCGCGATCATAGAGCGTCAGCGAACGCTGCTCTAAATGTTTTAGGTTCTCTAACGCGCCCATAGGCTCGTGGTTATCGATTAGTACGCTAATAGCCTTGGTGGTCTTCGATAAAAGATCGTAGGTTTGCACCGTGTACATGTGCGGATAATATGTCTCGCCCTTATCGCCGGACTCAGTCTTTACTCGTCGCCCGCGATAACCGGCTTTTAGTATCTGTTTAGTTCTAGGAACGGCTAGCTCAAAGCCATCAGTTCCATACACATGCACACCTTTCCACTTTGGCCTTTTAAACGAGTTATTTAAATCTAAAAACTGATCTTTAAAAAACAGATACGAAATCTTAGTTCGGTATTTCGTCAGCGAACTCTTTACCGGCGCTGCGTCCATGGAAAAACTCTGCAGAAGGGCGTGAATATAGCCCTCATTATTCTTGCCGCTACATAGATGAACTAAAGTTTTGAAAAGAGTTTCGGGGGTGAACTTTCTTAATCGAGATTTGTTTTTTTGAAGTAAATATTTCTCTTGAAACTTGCCTAAAAATTGAGGAAAATATTTACCAGGGGGCCTGCCGCGCCCGCATCATGTCATTGACTCCTTTGAGTTTTTTTAAATGTTTGATGTTCGTCTGCAGATTAAAAACAAAATTTTCGGTCTTGATGTTTAATCTGTGGACACTTTTCTTGTCTAAACTCTATACAATCATGAAATTAATTTCAAGTTTTCAAACTATCTCCGCTTAAGGAAACGGTGTTGTAGAAAGTAAGGTTTTAATTTCGTGCTTATCTGATTGGTGCCCGTAACTACTTTCAAATCGACCATATTCGAATCGAAAGCGTTTACGGGCATTGTTGAGATAAGCATGGTTTTTCGCATGTCACGAGTAGTTTTAACAGATTCTCTGTGGTCGGAACTTCAAGCAGTTATGCGTTCAAAAGGTTGTAAAAATTCAACCAATAATCGCAATGTCATGGAAGCGATTTTTTGGAAACTTCGAACTGGTGCTCAGTGGAGGGAGATTCCTGAAGCATTTTGTCCCTGGTCCACGGCTTTCAATCGATTTAATCGTTGGGCAGAGAAAGGATTATGGAATGAGTTTTTTTTATCTTACGAAAAGAAGTTGATACGGAGTGGGTATCGATCGACGGAAGTTACGTACGGGCTCATCAGCATGCTAGTGGAGCTCGGCGTGGAGAATATCGTGCGATTGGAAGGACACCCGGTGGACCCACAACTAAAA
>CALBHK010000051.1 GCA_937894565.1 uncultured Chlamydiae bacterium | reverse complement strand
TAATTATCCTGCCTATCCTGCCGCCCCCCAAAGCATTTGGGGAGGCGATCCTGCCTATCCTGTTATTCTTTTCTTCTTCTCCATCTATAAGTTAGATTGAATGTGTATGGCTACTCACCTTGTTGTTCTTTTTTTCTTTTTATCTTGTTCGCTATTTTAAAAAATTTGCAAAAGTAAAAAGAACCGCCAAACCTACAACAGCAACAATTCCAACTAAAATGGTGCCGACATGACCGCTAAGGGGAATAAATTCTACTATTCCGTAACCTGCATGATACAAACCTCTAAAGGCATCTTTTGTTAAATTGATAGCATTAAAAGAACTTTTTCCATCTATCCAAATACTGGGAATAGCTAAAAAAACGGCACCGATTATATTCAATGCAAACTGCGCTACTCCTATAATCGTTCTTGTAGGACCTGTTATAAATCCCAAGAAAGGTATTTTATTACATCCAGAAAAAAATGTATCTACTACACCACTGATTAACTTCATAAACTCTCTTTAGGCGTCGTAAGCAAATAAGTGTTACATTTATAGAAAAGATCTGGTACGATCTACACCTATGGATCTACTTATGACTTCGCTTTCAAATACGTACGTACTGCTTGCTCCTCATTTGGATGAAAGAACTCAGCGCTTGTGGTGCGCAGCGCAGGCTCAGTCGCTGGGGTATGGAGGGATCACATCTGTTCAGAAAGCGACGGGTGTGTCACGTCCCCGTATCACACGCGGTATGCAAGAGTTGTTGAAGCCTGCCCTTGATCCAGGTTCGATTCGCCGCTCAGGGGGCGGCCGTAAGCGGCTGGCGGCAGTTGATACAACACTCCTTGCAAACCTAGATGCATTAATCGAACCGACAAAGCGCGGTGATCCAATGCGCGGTCTCCGTTGGACTTGCAAAAGCACAAGACAGCTTGCCAAGGCACTTGCCAACCAAGGGCACAATGTAAGCCACACAGCGGTAGCTGAAGAACTTCATTTGCAGCAATACAGCCTCAAGGGTAATCGCAAGACGCAGGAGGGATCCTCGCATCCGGATCGTAACGCGCAGTTTATGCATATTCACGAAACATCCAGCGCATTTCAGAAACGCGGAGATCCAGTGATTTCTATCGATACGAAGAAAAAAGAGATCCTTGGAAACCACAAAAATGGTGGCAAAGAATGGGCACCAAAGGGTATGCCTCAACAGGTAAAAGTCCATGATTTCATCGATAAAAAGTTAGGAAAAGTCATTCCCTATGGCATCTATGACATCGGACAAAATAAGGGGTTTGTCTCAGTGGGCGTTGATCACGACACCGCTGAATTTGCTGTCGCTACTATCCGTCGATGGTGGAATGGAGTTGGACGAGTTTCCTATGCGGGTGCTTCACAACTTTATATCACCGCTGATGGCGGCGGCAGTAATGCCAGCCGCAGCCGGCTTTTCAAGCTCGAATTACAAAAACTTGCCGATGAAATAAATCTTGCAATTACTGTGTCACATTACCCTCCCGGGACGAGTAAATGGAATAAAATAGAGCATCGCATGTTCTGCCATATCACCGCCAATTGGCGAGCTGTTCCTCTTGAAACAAGGGAGATAGTTGTCGAACTTATCAGTCACACTACGACAAGTAAGGGTCTTGCCATTCAGGCTGAATTGGACACTAACACCTATGAAAAAGGACGAAGCGTAACTAAAAAAGAGTTCGAGGGGCTCGCACTCACCCGTAAAGATTTTCATGGTGACTGGAACTACACTATCGCTCCACGACACATTTAAATTGTAACACTTATTTGCTTACGACGCCTAAATGATTTCTCCACTTGAACAGTTCGCAAAATTTTTAAAGATAGCAAGCACATCTAAAAGATTATAAGGACCGCAATCTGCTAGAAATTTTTTTTCTTCGACTCTGCAACTAAACCAGTTTAAATCGTCGTTTTCTATAAAAATTTTATTGAAATGCTTGCTTTCTAGGTATGTATCCTCCAAAGTAATTGTCATAGACCAACCTGGATTGTCAATGGTTGTAATAAGAACATTTTGATTATGTTCCCAATCTCCATTACAATTTTGATAGTACCATTCCTGTAGCCACGAAATTAAGTCATTGTTTTTTTTGTCCATTAAGGAACCTCCCATTCAAAAGGTATTCTAACATGACCTGAGGGTTCATGGATATGAGGATTATAAATTCGTTGATCAGTGACCTTATCATGATGACTATGAGATTGATAAGGTCCATCGTATCGTTTTGTGCTTTCCCATCGATTTGGATTATAGGGGTTTGACTGTGGTTGATAAGTTTCATATTTAGAGATTTTGCCAGTTATAGGATCTCTACGAAATACAGAATGCGCACCCTCAGCAAATAAGTCTGGAGCAAATCTGTTGCGAGCTCCTTGCTGAACCGCATGTCTTACCGTGTTTTTTTCTACTTGCTTACTTCCTTCAAATATTAGTTTATTAGTCTTACTTCCAGCCTCTTTCACGAAATTTTTTTCTGCTGTTTTTAATGTAGAAACAACTACCCGATCAACCTTAGCTGTCGAAGAACACGCCTTTCCTATTTTGGTGACTTTGCTTGCTGTGTAAAGCGTTTTGGCGGTTTTGAAGAGGCGGGGGATTTTGG
>CALBHK010000050.1 GCA_937894565.1 uncultured Chlamydiae bacterium | reverse complement strand
AGAACATCAGAAAAAGTTTTTAACCTATTTTATCCAGTTACTTGAACATGCTTTTCGTATCAAACATATAGGAAGTTCACATTTGGCTTTACTGGAAGGGGAGCTAAAATTAGTGACCACTTTATTTTTGAAGTTAAAAAGATGAACGGGGGAAAAAATGGATTTAAACATAATATCTACGTTTTTCTTTAAGTGATTTCCACCGAAATATCTTTTAAACCAACCAAGACTATTGATTTTTTCCTTGTACCCTTCACAGATGTCTTTTGCAATTTCTTCAAGCGGCTCCAGGACTCCTTCTTTGAATTTCGAGGGATCCAAAATTGCTTGTTTATAAGTAATTCCATTAATGTTTCTTGAAATTAAAGCCGGCGCTTCGTAATTCATTTTTTTATCTCGGATCTGTCTGATTTTTTCTAGAGTAGAGAGCGCATGAAGATTGCCCTTGGATTCAAGCTCTTCAATATAAAAAGTATTATTCTGTTCGTTGATTACAATATTATGGTATGTTTTATCTACATGTGTCATAGGCTAATTGTTGTTTTATTTAACAATAATAATTATATCAAATAATTTAATTTTAAATATCTTTGAATCTAAATGTTATAAGTTTCCCCTGAAAAGGGAAACATCCTATATCATCTTTCCTTCTGAGAAGGAAAGATCTACTAATTATTCGTACAGGAAATTTTTTTTGTACAGGGCAACGCCCTAGGCTTTTATATTTCAGGGCGTTGCCCTGTACACTCCAAGCATACGCGGCTCAAATAAAATTGTCCTGTGTAGAGGGTTATTTAACTTGAACTATTATATTGCTGGCACTGTGGGCATTTGGAGATTTTTTTATCGCTAAACGCTAAATAGCTAAAGTGGCAATACTCGCAGTGGATAAGTAACTGTTGCGTTCGGATGGGTTTTTTGTTTTTTCTGCCTGTCCAATGCAGAAATCCCACAAATATTCCCAGGCAGAGTGCGAACAATAGATAGAAGATGATAGCAGAATAAGACTCTATTTGAATCATAGACTCACCTTACGCATGAAAGAAAATATATAGCCTATTTTGGAGTGCTGCGGCTTGACGCAGCTTTCATAATTGCGGCTTGACGCATAAGGAAAAGGTCTAATATCTATAAGAAGGCTTGCATCAAGCTGCTTCGCCAAAGCGGTGTCAAGCAACCGCACTCCAAACAATAAAACGATTTCTTGGGTAAGGTGAGTCATAACGAGCCTCTTTGAGAAATTTGAACCTCCAAAGAAATACTGTGGGGAAAAGCAGACGAAATGCTTTTAAGGCGCAGTTTTTCAAGTAGAAGAGAGGCGATCTCTTGATTGATCGGATGAATCGGAGCAATAAGCTCTCCGTTGATAGGATCAAAGAGGAAGTCGAATCTAAAATTTCCCTCTTTAGCTTTAAGATCTAAAAGAGCACTAATCATAAGAGCCTGGTTAAGAATGGAGACATTTTCTGCCCATTCCCCCACCACATCGATAGAAACACTTGGGGAATAGGTGAGCAGAGAGTGAGTTTTAAAGGGAAGACGATAAGGAGAAGAAGAGATCTCTTGGGGGGTAAAAGCAGAGAGAAGGGGAGCTGGAGGGGCTTTATGCTGCAAAGGAGGCATTTGAGGCTCACGTTGGGGCGGGGGCATTAGCTCTCTCCACTCGTCTAGGGGAGCTGTCTCTTCCATCTTTAAAAGGGGGGCAGAAACAGAGACAAAGGGGAATAGGTAAGTGGACTTTGGCGGATAATCCTTAATTTCAATCAAAACCCAACCGCTTATATGTATAAAAAGGGCAATTAGAAAAGCAATCAAGAAGGTTTTGCTAAATACTTCTTCTTTTTTTTGCCAATTTAGAGAATATTGAGCATCCGATTCGATTTTAAGCATACTCTTAATGCATCTCTTCATTTTCTGTTTGGTAGGTCAGTCTAATCGGGAGCCCCACCTCTTGCAGAGTAGAAAATAGACGTAAAAAATCTCCATAATCGATGCGCCGGTCTATACTGACAACAAGACTTGGCCTGGCCAGAGGCTGAGCCTTTTTAATTTGTTCGATCTCTTTTTCAATTTGAGTTTTTAAAGTAGGCATGTCGATGATGTCCTTTTTGGACCCCATGTAAATCACGTGATGGCTGTCCATAATAATGGGAATTTGGCTGCTGAGCGGCAGAGAATCTTGATCCAGAGTAGGGGTTTGAATATTGAGAGATTTAAGAGGAAGGACATTAGAGGTGATCATAAAAAAAATTAACATTAAAAAAACAACATCTACCAAAGGGGTGAGATCGATTAAGCTAAAAGAAGTTTTGAGTTTCGTTTGAAAACGCATATTAACCTGAGTTTTGGGTTTATCTTCGTGATCTTCAGGCAATTTACGCTCAACTGAAGATTTTTTTTCCTCGAAAATAGCACTTTGGCTATTTCCTTCGAAAAAAATCTCTTCATTTAAGCATAAATTTTCCTGAATCTCAGAGAAGAGAAACCCAAAACTCAGGTTATTAATAATGATCTTCCTCTTTATGTATAAGTAAGTCTACAATTTCTGCGCAGGTGATTTGAATTTCTAAGATAAACGTCTCCAATCTGCTCACCAGGTAGTTATAGCCGATCACACAAGGAATGGCTACAGCTAGTCCCGCAGCTGTTGTGAGGAGTGCGTATTCCATAGCTTCCCCAATGCGTGTGGCAGAAATATCGACCAATCCCGTCTGACGCATCTCGCTAAAAGCTTGAATGAATCCCAAAACGGTGCCAAGAAGTCCTATTAATGGACATAAGTGAGCAAGGATAGAGAGGATTTTAGCATTTTTTTCTAATTTGGCAATTTCGCTCAAACCGCTCATTTCCATGGCGCTTTCAATATCTGTGCGCGCACGGTAGTGTTTGGTAAGTCCTACTTTCAGGATGGCGCAGAGGGTTCCTCCTGTTTTTTCACAAGTATCAATAGCTTGAATCATATTTCCTTCGCGAATCGATTGTCTAAGCGAGATAATGAGACTATTTGTATCTGTTTCTGCGCGCTTTAAATAGAAAATTCTCTCTAAGAAAATCGTTAAACCTACAAGGGAGCAGAGCCCAATTACAAACAAAATAATGTTATAGCCAAACAGTTGCTGCATAGAAGCGATGACGATCGGTGTATTAATCATATTAATTCCTCATTAAGGAAGTGTGTATGAATAAATTAAACGTTTGGGCATCGCGAAAGCTCTCGCG
>CALBHK010000049.1 GCA_937894565.1 uncultured Chlamydiae bacterium | reverse complement strand
CGATTCGCGGGTCACCTCGAATGGTATACCCTTAGGTCTTAAACTCAACTTCAGTCTAATTTATCAGATCGCCTTGTTTGCGTAGCAAACGGGGGGATCTGAATAGTTACTCAAAAAATTGATGCATTGGTTCTCCCTGCACTTGCTGTAACTGAAGAACCAATTAAATTTGAAATAGGAAAAAGATTTGAAGATGATATTTGGTGTAGGGTAAGAGAAATAGTTGTTGCTAATAAGATAGGTCTACTTTTAACTACAATAAATTTGGATCTTGGGGAAGGCAGGAAAGAAGAAGCTTTGATCTATTTTCTTAGTAATGGAACATATGATGTCCTAAAAAATATCCATAGCAGTCCAGGTAGAGTTGAGTTGTTAGAGGAATCTAAAATCTTAGATCTTTCAGCTGCTAGAGTAGGAATTCTCTCAACTGTTGATGCACTTTTTCCTGAAATGCATACTTCGTTAGCAAAACGAGGTGTTGATATCGTTTTAATTTCTTCCGACTACCGGAAAGCAAATAGGCTTATTTTAGATTCGGGTTATGTTTTACCTCAATTAAGTAAAAATAGTTTTTTTGATTTACTTAAAGTGGCAACGCATCACAGCTTTCATCTGGCTGTTGCTGATTCAAGCGGACACTCTATGTTGATTAAAGATGGAGAGTATCCCTCGAATACCTATTTATTTTCTGATGAGGAATTTTTTAAGATAATAGAAGTCGATAGTGAGTCTGAAAGAATAAAAAATTTAAATGAATATTATCCTTTTGACCTGGATGATCTTCTTTCTTTCGTTACTTATATGGATTTGGAACGTACAATGCAAATACAAAATCTATACACGATAGGTAGGGATGATAATTTCATTCTTAGATCTGCAGCTTAAACTGATGGTTCGAAATAAGTGAACATTGATTATTTTTTCTGCTCAATATTTTCTATCCAGCATATTTTTCCTTTCAAGGAAGGGCTAGATATGTGATAAATAAGATGTATGTGGCCCTAAATTAATTGAGAATTAGGGCCACATGTGAGATAGTATGATTATATCTGGCCATAAGGAGACGTGATGCATAAAGAAGGTCAACGCAGTAAATTTATCGGAAGAAATGATGAAAAAAAATATATCTTAGGAGCTGCGAACTCTGGAGAGGCGAGCATTCTTGTTGTTTATGGGCGCAGACGGGTCGGTAAAACAGAATTAATAGAACATACTCTTAACCAACGGAATTTACTCAAACTTGAAGGGGTAGAGGAGGGCAATACTCAGGCGCAGATGTATCGTCTTCTCTATCAGCTTGCAAGAGCTCTGAATGATGACTACATTTCTCGTTTGCAATTTAAGACGTGGCTGGAATTATTCGACTTCATTGCAAGCAAGATTTCTCTTGGGAAATGGACTCTCTATCTTGAAGAATTGCAATGGCTTGCAGAATACAAAAATGAGTTGGTCTCTGATTTAAAGTATGTCTGGGATAACAGATTGCGCCATAATCCTGATCTATTGCTAGTACTTTGTGGGTCCTCTCCCTCGTTTATGCGCAATCAGGTGGTGCATTCTAAAGCACTTTATAATCGCTCTATTTATGAAATCAATTTGGGTGAATTTTCTCTTAAAGAAACTCAAGAATTTTTAGGGAATCGATCACATCGGGAGGTGATGGATGCCTACTTGAGTGTCGGTGGTATACCGGAATACTTAAAACGTCTAAAAAAACATTCCTCTGTTCAGATTGGGATTTGTGAAGAGAGTTTTAGGAAGGATAGTTATTTTAGTAATGAAAAAAGTAGGATTTTTATTAGTAGTTTTGCAACCAATGTGCATTATCAGGAGATTGTTGATTATTTAAGCCAGGTCAAATTTGCTAGTAAAAAAGAGCTTGAAAAGTCTCTTCATGTAAAGGGAGGGGGAAATTTAACAGATGTTTTAAGAGATCTTGAAATGTGTGGATTCATTGAACGCTATCAGCCTTATCAAACTGAGGGCATTAGCAATTTGGTCCGTTATTGCATTGCTGATAACTATCTTAGGTTTTACTTTAAATTTATTGCTCCCTTCTCAGATAGAATCCATCAAGGAGATTATAATCATAATCCCCTACATGCTCTTAATAAGGAGTCTTATCAAAAATGGTTGGGATTATCTTTTGAGCGATTCTGTCGCAAGCAAGCTCAGGTCATAGCTCGTATTATTGGATTTTCAGCAGTGCGCTATAAAAGCGGTGTTTTTTTTAATCGTAAAACTATAAAAGAGCAAACGGGTTATCAAATTGATCTTATATTTGATCGTGCAGATCATGTTTTGACCGTTTGTGAAATCAAATACACTCAAGGTAAGATTGGTGTTGAAGTGATTGAGGAATTTGAAAAGAAATTGCGTCTGATGCCGACCCCCACAAGTAAAACGATTGAGAAAGTTCTTATTAGTGCAAGCGGGGCAACTGAAGCCTTACTCGCGCGAGCCTATTTTGATCGAATCATTACTTTAGAAGATATTTTTAGATAGTTTGGGAGGCGAGCGTTGCGGCGGAAACTTCTTCTAAAAGGGCAATGATGTAGCCTTTGAATAGGCCTGTTGGAATGGTTCCCAATTCGCAGCTGATGCGTTTTTGTGAGCCTTCTCTATTTAAAAGCGTGAACTCTACCTGATTCATGGGCTTAACGGGAGAGAGGCTGTACACTGCCTTTTTCCAGGCATCTGAGCCCTCTAGAATCAAACTTTCAAATTCATGAATAAACTTATCGGGGCTATAGCCAAAAATGCCTTTGGCATCGCTACTTGCAAAAAGCAGGCGCTGATCTTTTTTAGAATAGAGCAAGACAATGCCCTTTGTTTCGCTGCGCAGAGTGTCAAAGAGGCGGCGCTGATCTAATATAAAGCTGTCGACGCCCATCTCTCTAAAGCGGGAAAGCTCAAAAGGGCTGCTGGCTGTGAGCTTTTGGGCAATATCGATACAGCGCTTAAGCTGTTCTTTTGGTTTAAAAAAGTCGCTAGAAGCCATCTCTTGGAAATTTTTTTCTGTTAATTTGATCACGGGGGGAGTTTTGAAGCTGGAAGAAGATTCAATGGATTGGACGTTGAGCAGAGTTTTCATTTCATAGCGTAGTTCATCAATTGTTTTTTCCAGCTCTGCATTACGTTGGCGGTACTTATTTGCCGATGCCTGCAATTCATGCACCGTTTCATCGCTCGTTCTTTGAGTGGCAGTAATTTCCTGCTTAGCTTGTAAATTTAAACGCTCAGATTTTTGCAACGAAGTTTCCAGATGAAGGAGGCGCTCTTCCTGTTTTTGGCTGTGATGAAGCAGATTTTCTGCCTGAGCGCGTTTATTTTCTAACTCTTCATGCATGCGTCGCAGTTCATTTTCCAATTCTTCGACAGCTTTTTGCAGTTGAAAGACATCTTCGTGGTTGGCAGAGCTTTGTTCTTCCCACTCTTCGCCTTCTTCATCAAATGAAGGGAAGACGTTTGGCATCTCATCGCTTCTTCCCATTTCTTCAGGACCTACCTCTTCTTGCCATTTCCAGAGGCGGGTGGTGAGTAAAAAAGTCCCTCCGATAGCTAAGAGAAGCCCAATTAAAAACAAATGCCAGCTTTGCGACCAGGAAATGAGTGTAGAGCCGTAAAGGGTATACCCGATAACGGGAATAAGATAAAAAATAAGAGTGTAGGCGCTAATGACTTGGCGCATTTCATCGGGACGCTTCATAATGTAATGAATCAAATTGTTGGGTTTGCTCTTACGATACACAATCAAAGAATTTGAAGCAAAACAAGAAAATTTCCTGTTTTTTTGCCGTTATTTTTACGCTCTCTTATCAGAATCTTAATTTAGATCTGTTATGAATGTACTTATAAAATAAATTAGTGGGATTTGAAGATGAAAGTAGAAACAGCTAAACAAATAGCCTATTGTATTCCGGTTGTTCAACAAGTATTGGGTGGTGTTACATTAGTAGCCGGATTGGCGCGCGTTATTTTTGATGCTTTTAGAGCAGATCTTTCTAAAGGTGTAAAACTTCAGTATATAAAGGCAGATTTACGTTTAATGGCTAAGGGTGTTTTACTTCTTTTGCCGGTAATCAGTACTATTTTTTTTCTAATTGTTTTATTAAAAAAACCACAAGATGAAGAGTTGCCGCAAGCAAAAAGCGCTCTATTCAATGAGAAAAAAGAAGATCTGTTTAATGAAGAGACAAAAAAAGAGTTAAAAATCTTATTCGATTCGAAAGCAAATGATGAAATAAAGGTGAGCGGGTATAAATACAGTAAGAATGAAAACACCATAGAAATAAATAATACGTGGTCTTTTTCAATTACGTTAGAGCAAGAGCTTTTGGAAAAAGATCCGCTCTTTATTTTGGATGCTCTAGCAATGAAAGTGAATTTTAATGATTGGCAGAGGCTTGAGTCATCGTTAATTGTCAATTTCTTACTTAAAGAAGCGGTTGGACGAGGACCATTAAAACATTTTCTGACAACGCTCATGCAATCAGCTGTGCCCCTTTTATTAGATGCAAAAACAAAAATGCCTTTAACAGAAACAAATGGTGTTAATAATGCTAACCGACTGCGTGTGTTGGGATATTTATTGCGTATTGCAGTGATTAACAAATATCCAATGGGTTGTCTCTTTCTCACTCAGCTTTTTCAGATGTTGATTGCTATTAAACAAGATAAAAGGAATTTAAATTTCCTTAAAATGTACGCCTCTTCAGCTCATCATGAAGATGTATTTGAAAATGAACTTTTATTTTTCTTGGGATTGCCCATGCATGTGCTGACAGCAAAACAGTGGCAGAAAATGGCGATTGGTCTGCTTGGCATGAATGAGGATGTAATACAAGAGTGGCCGCGAGATGAAAAGGGTGGGTTAAAATTGTTAAGTCATTCAGAGTTGAAGAAATTGGACCTTATAAAAATTAGAGATGCAGTGGCGCAAATCTATACAGAGGGTAGCGAGGTTGCAGTCAAAGAAAATGAAGAATGCGATGGGCAGAAAATTCAAAATTTTTTCTTCAAGAAAGCAAATGAAGATAAACCATTCTTAGAAATATTAAAAAATGTCTATGCCATAGCAGAAGGTTTTTATAATTCTAGAACGGATGTGACGCCTGTAATAGAAACGCAAGCAAGCGATTTGCAGTTGCAGATAGAAGGCGAGAGTGTGACTGCCGAAAATATTATAAGATTTTTTGATCCTGAAAGTACTGCTTCCCAAAAAACTAAGGATCATCTTCAGAGATGGATTTTAGAGAAGAAAGACGATCAAAAATGGCTGACCCAATTTGTCTTCGCTACCACTGCTTTAAAAAGTTTGAGTGCCAAGATGACAAAAATAAGAGTGGATGAAGAATATAGCGACTCTTCACGTATTTCTTTTGCAACTTGTTTTAGTAAAATTCGTATTAATATGGATCTGATTGAATTATACGCTGTAAAAAATAACAAAGATGAGTATGAGTTTTTTAAAGAGTGCTTAGAAGAAGCTGTGCTGAATGGACAAACAGATTTTGGCCGTGGTTAGAAAGCATGACAGGATGGGCAGGCATGCGCGTCAGGACAAAAAAGATTTGACATGTTCTTTTGTAAAAAACTCAACGATAAAAACGATACAACGATAGGAACGATGGAAGAAGAAAAAAGATTACTCATTTTGAATTAACCGTACAAAGATACTGTAAATTAGATAATAGACTTCTTTTTAAATTTTTTTTTCTTATCGTTCTTATCGTTCTTATCGTTCTTATCGTTCTTATCGTTGGGTTTTTTACAGAAGAACATGTCAAATCTTTTTTACCCTGACACATATGCCTGCCCCATCCTGTTATTCTTCTTTTTTCCTGAACCGTGTCAGCCTACTCTGTTTTTTTTAATGCAATAGCCAAGTCCGATAAAATAACATAAAATACTTATCATGATGATGGCATACAGGCATTGCTTTAATGGAAAAACGCGCTCTAACGAGGCTTGGTTTGGATCGCGTGGATTGAAATAGAGGGGCAGATTTTTGTTTTTTAACTCATCGATTGCCTTTTGAACGGCAAAAAGGTTTAGATATGATGAGGGCATTATCTGCGTTTTCTTATAAGAATTCTCGCCCGCAATATAGAGATATTCTATCTCTAATCGATAGTCATCTTCATCTTTTTTAATCGTATTAACTTCAGTAATCACAACTGTTGTGGAAGCAGAGAGAGCGTAATATCTAAAAGTTAGGTAGATAGCGTCATAGGTCCACCACAGCACAAAGGCAGAAAGAAGAAGTAGCAGGCCAATGTAGTGGACGTTTTTATGCATCCGTATCGTATTTCGACATTCTATGTTTTGGCACCACCCTATCAAAAAGTTCTGGTTCTGGCGAGGAAAATGTTAATGCTTTTCCCGTAATGGGGTGAATAAAGGAGAGGGTGTGTGCATGCAGGCAGAGGCGTTTGATCGGAGAAGAGAGGGCGTCATATTTTTTATCTCCCACAATGGGGCAACCAGCCATTTGGCAATGCACGCGAATCTGATGTTTTTTTCCTGTTTCTAACTCTAAATTTAAGCGGCTGTATTTCCCTTTAGAAAAAAGAAGTTGATAGTGGGTGATCGCCTCTTCGCCTTTAGTAGGATCTTGGGTGGGGAAAACATTGAAAAATTTATCTTCGCACAGGCGGCATTTCCATGTGCCTTTTGTGGGCTGGGGAGTATTTTCCACCAATGCTGTATAACTACGTTTGATTTTGCGTTCTTTGAGCTGCTGCTTTAAAAGTCTAAAGCATTCTTCCGTAAGGGGAAATAGAATCAGGCCTGATGTTTCGCGGTCTAATCGGTGCAGGACATTGATTTTTTTTCCGGAATACTCTTGTTTTAGGTAGCGGTGAAGCGAGGGGGCATTGCCAGTCTCTGCATCGACAGATAAAAGGCCATAAGGCTTATCCAGCACAATAAGATGGGAATCTCTATAAACAATGTTAAGCAGAGTTTTCTTTTGGGGGTCGCGTTTTTTCGAAAGAACTAATTTTTGTCCTTTTTTGACGGGAAGGTGTGGGGTTTTAACAGGATGGCCATCCATTTCAATGCGCCCTTCGCGTAGCCATTTTTGCAGCTGTGTCTTGGAGCTATCGGGAAAAAAAACCAAAAGGGCTTCCAGAAGAGTGCTATTTTCTTTTATAATGAAACGTTCCATAGACTCAAAGTATAGAGTATTCAGAGTAAGTAATCAAGTGTTGACGTGCAAGAAGTAGACCTGCTATAATCCGGGCACTGTACACCCAAATAAAGAAGGAAGCATATGGCTAAAAAAGAGGACAAAAATAAAAAAGTTAAACGTCCAACTGCAGAAAAACGCATGATCCAAAATACCAAGAAGCGTCAGCAAAATCGAGAATTCAAGTCTCAGGTGCGTACTGCAATGCGTCGTTTTGAAGATGCGCTGACAGGTAGTAATAAAGATCAGGCACAAGAAAAAATCAATGTTATTTTTAGTCTGATGGACAAGGGTGTGAAGAAAGGAGTTTTTAAACTCAATAAAGCAAGCCGTACAAAGTCCAGATTGACTGCCAAAATGGCAAAAGCTTAAAAATAATGTTCTTATTAGAATGGGCGCTCTTTGCCCATTCTCCTTTTTCTGTTATAAAGTTTTTTAAAGAAGGAGTGCAGCGCATGGCATACCGAAACATATTAGACCTCTTGCATAACCTCATTTACTTGCAAAAATTGCCTTTTTTGGCATCTTTATCGTTAAATTTTTCATCCATATGTTTGCATATGAACTCAAAATTTTCCAATAAATCTACTCAAAAAATATCAATTTTTTCAAGCAAAGCAGGTTATGCAAGAGGTCTATTGAAGATGTGGATCTTTATGGTCCTCTGTTCAACTTATGGATTAATGGGCGCAGAATCTTCTGCTATTGTGGCTCCTCAAGCGATTTCTAAACCTATTCAGAAAGCTTTTACTGTTCAGATTCCTATGCGTGATGGCATAGAGCTCCCGACCGATATCTATTTTCCGGAAAATATGGGCGATAAATTGCCCTGTGTTTTAATTCGCTCCCCGGCGGGAAGAGAGATGTATAAAGATGCTTATACTCCTATTATTGAATCTGGGTATGTGTTAGCCATTCAAGACACCAGAAGTTATGTCGATCCGGAGGGGAAAACATTCCCTATGCTCTCTGACGGGTGGGGGGATTTACAGGATGGTTACGATACCATTCAATGGCTTTCTAAAAGCAGCTTTACCAATGGAAAAGTGGGAACAATGGGCTTTTCTGCTATGGGAATTGCGCAAAATTTGCTTGCTCCCAGTGCTCCTCCTGCATTAAAGGCCCAGTATATAGGCTTTGCTGCAAGTAGCGTCTACCATCATGCGATGTTCATGGGAGGGCGTCCTTATAAAGAACAAGTAGAGGGCTGGCTCAGTTCTCATATGAAGAAGCCGGAACTCTTTTTAGAGTTCATCAAGGATCAAGTAGCCTATAATGAGTTTTGGAATAGTGTTAATGCCAATAAAATGGCTGCACGTGTGCAAGTGCCTGCTCTTTATTATGGAGGGTGGTACGATACATTTTCTCAAGGCACAATTGATGCCTTTCAGAGCCGTCAAAAATTTGGCGGACAGGGAGCTAAGGGAAGACAAAAATTGGTAATGGGTCCATGGACTCATTACTGGCCTTTTAGTATGAAATTGGGAGATTACGAAATTCCTAGTCAGGGGAAAAAAGCCCCTGTTGATATTTCTGCTAAACGTTGGTTTGATTTTTATTTAAAAGGAATTGAAAATGGCATTATGGAGTTAGCTCCTGTGACCTATTATGTGATGGGGCCCTTTGATGGCACAGCTTCAAGTGGAAATGTCTGGCGTACAGCTAATAAATGGCCTATCCACTATAGTCCTACAAGGTTTTATCTGGGAGAAAATGGCTCTTTGCACGAAGAAAGTCCTATGCGTAAAGAATTAGAGCTAAGTTTTAATTATGATCCGGCGAATCCCGTTCCATCCCTTGGGGGTAGCAATCTCTATATTGAGTCCGGTCCTAAAGATCAGCGTCCTATAGAAGGGCGCGATGATGTGGTGGTCTTTACTTCACAGCCGTTAACGGAAGATCTGGAAGTTACCGGTCGCATTGCAGCTAAAATATTTTTTAAATCAGATTGTAAAGAGACCGATCTCTCTATAAGGCTTTCTGATGTCTATCCAGATGGAAAGAGCATTTTGATTACCGATGGGATTTCCAGCATTTCGCAACCAGAGTTAGATGGTGAAACGGTAATTCCTTATACACCTGGAGAGGTGAGGGAAGTAGCTGTAGATTTATGGTCAACAAGTATTGTCTTTGCAAAAGGGCATCGCATCCGTGTGGCTGTGACAAGTTCTAATTTTCCCCGTTTTGAAAAGAGTTTAAATATAGCTAAAGATGAAGATTATTTGGGGGGAGCGAAGATCTCCAACAATGCGGTCTATTTTGGAGGGAGATATAAATCTCATATCATCTTGCCTGTAACGCGTCGAGCAGGGGAGCCCATTCCGACACCCGCAGAAAAAAGCAAGCTAAGAGAAAGAGAGTAAAAAGAGAGTGGGAGAGTTACCCGCAGAGCCGCAAAGTAC
>CALBHK010000048.1 GCA_937894565.1 uncultured Chlamydiae bacterium | reverse complement strand
ACGGATTAAAAACCGGGCACAAGCACGCACAAGGGCACGAAGGGGGAGCAGGTAAAGGTTCACTTACTCATTATCAACAACAATGGGGGTGAGAGGATAGATGCTATCCCTGAAAAGGGCATCTTTAACAGCCTCTTTACTGCAAAAAAGCAGAGCAAGACATCTAAATGGCACTTCTGTAACAGCTTTAAGAATATCCACCATTGCTTTAGCCTGATAGACTTGCATGTCTTCGAAATTTTTAACGATATTTCTAAGTGTGCATTTTTTAGCGCAGTTGCATCCTAATATGCAAAATACTAAACCCAACGAACAAATCAGAGCATTTGCAAGACCATAAATCGCCTCTATCTGATCAGAAACATAGTCAATGACAGCGTGAGAGATGACATCTTGATAGTTATGCCCACTCCCTTTTTCTTTAATGCTTTGTAAATGTTGATAGAGATAGGAGCGTCTTTCTCTAACTTCCACCTTTCTGTTTTCATTGAGTGGATTGTTTTTTGGGTAGGAATTTTCAAATGATTTTAATTTTTCAGGTTTAAAGAGGAGATAGCCCAAATGCACGATCAGGCGCGAGGTGAAGTTTTCTATGCGGATAGCAATTTTAGAGAGTAAGAAAATCGCTTCATGCAATTTTTGGGTAAGATGCAGAGCAGAAAAAGATAGAATAGCGGGAATATTTTGATTAGGGGGCGTCCATTGTCTTTTGTTTAAAGTAAAAAAACGGCCTATGCGTTCGAAATCGCCTAAAATTTCACTGCCCGTTAAATCAATCACTCTCCATAATTTATGAAAAAAGCCCAAAAATCCTTTATCCTTTTTTTCTCTTACAGTTTGGACAGTGTAGTTATTATGGGAGTAGAAAAAAGAAGTTTCTTTGGGAAGGGACATATTGTGCATATACTTATTCATAGAAATAACCTATTTAAGTGATTTTTTGGATTTTAAAGAGATTTTTTGTTTTTTAGCAAGAGGTTAGAAAAAAACGTCGGCGGGGAGCTCTCCGCGCCGACTTAATAGTTTTTCTCTCTAAAAAGAAATGATCATCCTGCCTTTGACGTGGATAGCACGTTCTTCTTGACAGGGCGTTTTGATTTGGATTTGGTTCGTCTTTTGAATAGTTAAACTAACAGGGCGTTTAAATAGTTCATAATGAACTATTTGTTCCACTTCTTCTTCAAAAGCGAGTGAGCAAGCTTTTTGACTCACTTGATAACTCCAACCTACCGCAGTTGAGCGCGGTAGTTGCTGAAAGAATAGGAATTCATTTAAAGATGTCGATTGCCAGCCTCCAACTCCTCCAAGTTGAGACTGCATCGGCGAAATGGAAACGGATTAGAACAAGTTCTTGGCCATCGTCATTTTCACCTAAGGTGTATCCCCAAAGCTTCCATATGTTCCGCTCGCTCTGGTCACGTATTTTAATCTTTTACTTAACTTAGTAGAGCGAGTTTATATTCAGTTTACGGGTTTCTGCTCGGAGGGCGTGGTTTCGAGCATCTAAGACGACTGCCACCTCCTTTTGTGCTCCATCGTCCCACTGTTTCCGAGGGTGGGTTCTGCTATCATTTTCCAGGACAGCAGAGAAAGTAAGCGGTTGTTCTATACCGAAACACATTAAAGATTTGGTTTTTGACAGCGTCGGCTTTGCATCAAAATTTTTATCTTCACTCATGCCTT
>CALBHK010000047.1 GCA_937894565.1 uncultured Chlamydiae bacterium | reverse complement strand
GAAAGAGGTCTTTTGGAGGATCTTATAGAGATAGAAGAAATAACCACCTGTTTTTCGGCATCGAAAAGCGCCCATTTCTCAACAAGTTCTTTGTATTTGCCGGTTCCCTTTAATTCAAGCAGCTTTTCATTAAATTGTTGAATAAACTTCTCTCCTTTTTTATTTTTGGCAGCAACCAGACGTAAACCGCCAGAGTTAAGCGGGGGAGGCACAATTTTGAGCCTGCCTGCATAAAAGCTAGAAGTGTAGACATGGGCGAGCATAGAGTCCATCACAACACCATCAATTTCGTGATTGGCTAGATTTTCTAAGGCGAAAAGAATGTTTTCATAAGGGACTAAGCTCACGCCCGTGAGAAGATTTTTGGTAAAATTTAACGACATCCCAGTAGAAATGCCAATCACGCGATTGTTCATATCAGCTAGAGAGTTGTAGGTGGCATCCTGGCGCACTACTAAGATAGGGCCAAAGACGAAATAAGGATCGGAAAAGGTGTAACGGGTGCTGTTGAGAGTAGAGGGAAGATCGGATGTGATGATGATATCGAAACTTTTTTCTTCTAATCCAGTATAGAGTCCGCTTACAGAGGTATAAACTAATTCGATATGCAAATTCATTGCTTTGCCAACGGTATCCAGAAGCTCATCAGTGAAGCCGAGCAGGTTGTCTCCCTTGCCCATTAATTCCATAGAATACCAGTTGGAGTCTCTGGCCACCCACACGACATCTTCGGCTTCATTGCTACAACTTTGTAAAGCTAAGCAAAAGAGCAAGCTGATAGATAGAAAGTATCGAAATAAATTCCTCATATAATAAGAATAACGTGTTCTAAACAAATTTAGCAACACGTAGAATTATTCTCGTTCTTCTTTTGTGCGATAGACGCTTAAATCCTGCAGCCACTTTCCACTTTTGGCATGTCGATAATGAAACTGGTCCCCTTCTTCTAGTTTCCCTTGAATCAGTAGGCCTAAGCGTTTGTGATTAGATCTTCCAAATAGGGTTTGTATCTGTTCATTAAAGGTGCCCAGCTGTAGGTGGCGTAAACTTGTCGCTCTTTCTTGATACCAATTAAAATTTCCTTCTCTTACAAAAGCAAGATCATAGAGCCTTTCACCCATGGTCTGCATATTTTCCGGCGGCGAGAGCATTTCTTGAATTTTAGCTAAGCGGATCGCTTCAAAATTTTCTTGATATTCCTTTGATGTTGATTCACGTACAAATGTCTCTAAAAAGGCCTCTGTACGCGCTAAAAGATCGCGTGGTTCATGAGTGTATGTTTCAATTAAAAAGAGCATCAAAAGCTGCTTTTCAACCTCTTGATCGACCACAGCCACTTGATAGCCTGTTTGCTGCTGGGTGCGCAAAGAAGAGAAATAGAGAGGAAAAAGGAGGCTGGAAGCGATGTCATGACAAGCGTGCAGCTCCACGGAATAGGGGTCTTGCTCGATAGCTAAAACAAGGGCATTGCCCTTGCTTGCTATTGGATAGTTTAAGTAGAGAGGACCCTCTAATTGGGGAAAGAGCGCCAGGCGTATTTTAAGATGGTCTTCTTTTAAGTAAGCATTGGTTTTTAAAGTATTCCAAATAGTGAGCCAAAGATCCTCAGCCTCTTTTTTTTCTATATTGCCATAGACCATTGCTTCTAAGTAAACCTGATCTAAAAGACCTTTTAAATAGCGGTTCATCGATTCATGTGTGAGGTTAGCCATCTCTTTTGCTTTACTGTTTTCTGTCACGTAATCCAAATAAAAAAAGCGCTTGAATTGATCAATGCCACGTAAAAGAGGTCCTTTTTTGGCATAGTTTTGATATTTCTCTAATTGGTTGTTTTTAAGCCTTTCAAAGCTGTCAACCTCTACCTGTAAAGAACGCAAAGTAGCCAAAATATGCGTGAGTAATTGGGGGGCATGCTCGCTATACCCATTTATTTTAAAAGTGATCCCATTGTTTGCTCGATTAATTTCATAGTCCAAACCTGCCATTTTAGCAACATATCCGTAGCTGTTAATGCTCTCTTTCAGGGCAACAATTGCTAAATCGGCGTGTATCACAGAGGAAGCATCTCCACTGTGCACATAAGGAGTGCGCAGCGTCATGATATAGCTGATTTCAGGCGTGCCATAGCGTGTATCGGCTGCAAAATAGAGTTTGCCTTGCGCTTTATCGACAATCAATTCAGCTTTCGGATTAGGAAAATTTTCGATTTGCAGTGTATTCTTCAAGGTTAGAGTTTTGGGAATAAATGGATTTAGGGCGGGTAAATCGATTTCCGGATCTAATGGAGGCTGACGACTCTCTTCTACGAGTTTTAAAGGAAGAGGCCGTATGGCAAAGGGAATTTGCATCCAGGGCTCTCTTAAGCTTGCTTCAATGTGTGTATCGCTCTCTTTGGCCATGACGTAAATTTGACAGCGGTCAATGCTCATAAGAGCGGCCATTTCCCGTACTATTTGAGGGTTGAATTTTTGAATTACTGTAGAATGGTAGGGATAGCTGCTGAGGGGTTCTTCTCGCATTCTTACCGCATCCGTTGTCACAGATTCGAAAGGAGCTTCTAATTTGGGGTATTGAAAACGTATTTTTTGAATTTGTTGAAGATCATCGAATAGGGTTTGGGGCAGGTTACGTGATTCGATGCGTTTAATCGCTTGAAAAACGCGTTTAATGACTGTTTGGAAATTTTTAATTCCTTTTTTAGTTAAATCAATTTGAATATAAAAGAGAAGTCCATTGTCCACATATTGCGTTTTTCCTGCAGAGACGCTTGTTGCAAGATCTTGGGCGCGAAGAGCGCTTAGCAGGCTTTTTTCTCCTTCATGACCTAAAATATGGCTGATGATATCATAAGGACGGCTCATTTCAGCATCGCCAAATTCAGAGGGGAGTTCCCAAACAAGGGTGATTTCGCGCTTTTGATGGATAGGTTCTATAAAGATAGCATGTTTATAGAGTTTGGGATCTAAAATAGGGGTATTGATTTGGAAAGAGAGCGTTTCTTTAGAGGGAATGGGGGAGAATTTTTGGACAACCCACTCTTCGATCTGAGCAAGAGGCAAGGAGGTATAGATCACAAGATACATAGAACCAGCATTATAGTGGCTTTCAAACCAAGCGCGCAGTTCATCGGTGGTTGTGCCATGCAAGGTGTCTCGATTGCCGATATTCATGCGATGTTCGGCATGATTGGGATTGCTTAGAAATTTTTGCACGAAATAGCGGCGCGTATTATCATTTTCCAGATGACCTGCATATTCGCTTTGAATGGCATTGATCTCTCTGGCAACTCCGGAAGGAGAGAGAAGCGGTTGATAGAAAAAGCAGGAAAAGCGATCCAACGCCTCTTGAAATGCATTTGTGTCCACTTCAAAAGAGTATGTGGTGTAAAGAGATTCCGTAAAGGCGTTGGACCTGCCTCCATGAGCTTTAAGAAAGCGGTCATATTCCGATTCTACCGGATATTTTTTTGTGGCTAAAAAAAGCATATGCTCAAGAAAATGTGCCATCCCTAAATGTTGCTGGGGATCCATCCAACTGCCTGCATGCACTGAAAGGGCAGCGGCTGATTTGGGAGCTTGAGGGTCGCTGATGAGATAGACGTTAAGTCCGTTGTCCAGCTCTAATTTAGAGGTTTGCCTTTGGGAAAAAGCGGGCGATAAAATAGGAAGGATGGCACGCTCTTCTATTCTTTGAAAAGATGAAAAAACCAGAAGCAGGGAGAGAAGGAAAATTTTTTGCATGGGGTGTTTAAGTCCTATAATTTTTGCTATAATTTTTGATATTCCAGGATAACAGCTTGCTGCGCTGCTTGAGCACGTAGAGCACGTGCCTCTATTTTGTTTGGGCACTCTATAGCATTGAGATCGATCTCGTCTCCAATGGCAACTCCTACACCGCAAATAGATATAGTGCGCGCTTCTCCTAACCCCTCATGAACTTCCTGCGGAGGGGGGAGTAAAGAGTAGGTATTTAATGCCAGGGGGTAAAAATGTGTTTTTTGATCGGCATGACCAGCGACCATTCGAAACATTTCAACGCTATTGGGATCAAAGGAGGCAACTTCTACAATTCCCGAAGGAGCAAGGCGATCTCGACCTCCGCTAGGGGCTACGTAGATGCATTTGCCTCCCTCGGTCAGTAAAGTGCGCATTACGTTCATTGTCTGACGATTATGGCGTTGTTTTTGCTCGCGCAATTGCGGGGGAGTATCAATATATTTTTTAGAGTAGATGCATAAGAGATTGCGTCCCAAACTAAAAGGGATGGAAAAAGGATCTGTGGTTACACGTGAGCCAGCTACGAAAATCATGTTTTTAGCGATGACGGGATAGTAGGGGGAGAGAATGAGATCGAGGATTTGAGGGTCAGCCTCGGTTTGGTGGTTGGCTAAAAAAATGCAATTTTCGCCATCTTGAATTTGTTTTGCTATTTTATGAAGAAAGGGAAGACCAAGCAGTTTGCTCTGTTCGAAATGAATGAGGGGGCGTAGCATGTTTAAGCCGAAGAGGTAGTAATTATAGGGGGTCTCTCTCATGGCGTGGTAATGAGAGAAGAGGTGGGGATTTTTGTAGAATTGTTTGACAAAATCGATAAGCTGATGAAGTAGGTGCTCAGATGAAGAAAGATCCCGCTCCGTCTGTAGCGCTGTTAGGTAGGATTGGCAAAAGGAAGATAAAATGACTGCATTTTTTTCATCGATAGAGCCTTCTTTTAGGTATTTTTGGATTTTTTCTTCAATAAACGACATATCTTTAAGGTTAATAGGCAATGGGTGCATTGGTAATGGAAGAAAAAAAGTGAAACTCAGTCAGATGCAGACTGTCATCTGCCTCCCATTGAATACGGGCATTTAATTCTTGGGCCAATCCATTAAGGTACTCTTTGTCAATAGCGTCCATATAATGATAAATTTGAGGGTGTACAGCTATTTTTAGGGCATATTGTTCGTGTGTTCGAATCACTTTTGACAAGGCACGCTCTAATTCAATCGTGGTAGTCTCCATATTTTTGATCATGCCAGTGCCTTCGCAGTAAGGACAGTCGCACATAACAGTCTGAAATAATGAGTTACCATTACGTTGGCGCGTCATTTCGATAATACAGAACTCGCTCATTTCAGAAATGGAACATTTTGAACTATCGGATTCCAGGACAAATTCTTTGAGTTTTTGCAGCACGCGTCTGCGGTTGCGTTTTAAACGCATGTCGATAAAGTCGATAATGATAAGGCCTGCAATATTGCGAATACGCAATTGTCTGGCAATTTCTTCAGCGGCCTCCATGTTGATTTTGGTCAAAGCTTCTTCTACACTGGAAGCTTCCGTTGAGCTGCGTCCGGAATTGACATCGATTGTATACATAGCTTCTGTGCGATCGAAATAGAGATAGCCTCCTGAAGGAAGCCAGATTTTGCGCCCCAGAGATTTTTCAATCTCCCTTTCTACGTTAAAGCGTTCATACATAGGCGTCTTATCGCGATAGAATTCTACGCGCATGGAGTGTTCGTTGCTATAGCGTTCATAGAGACGTTTGCAGCGTTTAAAGACCTCCTGGTCTCCTTCAATTAAAATTCTATCAAAGCGTTTATCGATGGCCATTAAGATGGAACGCCTAATGAGATCGGATTCTGCATGCAGAAGTGTCGGTTCATTCGATTGTTGGAATTTTTCCATCACTTCATGCCAATTTTCTAATAATTCGTGCGCTTCTTCAATTAGCATCTCGTCGGTGGCGACTTTTGCGGCTGTGCGGCAGATAACGCCCATATCTTGGGACATTTCAAAAGAGCGGATGAGTTTTTTAAGCCTTTCGCGTATGGCGCGGTCTTCAATTTTTCTAGAAACTCCGCGGTGGCTGGAATTGGGCAGAAGCACAAGATAGCGCCCTGCAATAGAGATGTTGGAAGTTAAACGCGCCCCTTTATTGCCAATGGGTTCTTTAACGACCTGGACTAGCACGCTTTGATCTTTTTTAAGTAGTTCGTTAATAGCCTTTTTTTCAGCTTTTTGCATGTCCATTTTTGAAATGTCGATATCGAGTTGGAAATCGATGTCGTAGACATCGTTCATGACTTTGATGTTTTGCACAAGATCATCGTTATGGATGAATCCGTTGTCCAGATCTCTATCGATATTGATGAAAGCCGATTCGATGCCAGGCAGAACATTAGTCACTTTTCCATGGTAAATGTTACCCTCTAACTTGCGCTCGCTCTTTCTTTCGATCATGATATCATGCAGCTTGCCATTTTTTAGATGGGCGACGCGAATGGATTTGGATCCGATTTCTATAAGTAGATCGTTCATGAAAAACCTCTTTTATTAATGACCTTTATTGTAAAGGAAAAGAGGGATCCTGACCAGAGAAATTATATTTGTGAGGGGGGTGGTTTACAAAAAAAAGAGATACCCTCTATAATCTCGCCATAAAACGTAGAGACTCTATTATGCACGAACAGTTGAAGATCTTTGTGGATCGTTTAAAAGGAGGGGGTGTTTATACCCTCGATGAGGTCTGTCCAACTGATTTTATGGATTTGAATGATCCGGAAATTAAAGTGGGAGAAACTCTCTCTTGTAAGGGAGAAGCTTACCTGGCCGAAAGTGAGCTTATTGTGCATTTAGATATCTCCACCACTATTTTTATGCCTTGTGCGATATGCAGTGAGGCAGTGGAAGTTCCTATTCTTCTTAAGGGGCTCTATTTAAACCAGAATTTGGACCGGTTGAAAAATGGAGTTTATGATTTAAGTAGTGCTATAAGAGAAGAGATTTTACTCTCTTTACCGCGAAGAGCTGAATGCGAGGGGAGCTGTCCCAAGAGAGAGGAATATAAAAAGTATTTTGTTTCAGAAAATGAAGAGTAGACTTCTTTCGAAACTGCATTTACTTGAAAAAATATCAATTTTTTCAAGCAAAGCCAATTTCAAAAGAAGTCAGTGAAAATAATTAAGGAGAAATATTATGGCAGTACCAAGAAATCGGCTTTCGAATAGAAGAAAGAAGATGCGCCGCGCCCACCATGCAAAAAAACCGGCTAATATTGTAGCTTGTGCCAATTGCGGAGTGTCTAAGCGTCATCACACATTGTGCGATAGCTGCGGCCATTATGCCGGACGTGCAATGGTAGAAGTCGCTGCTGCCGAACAGCAATAGGCATCTTTTCTCTCTCCTTAAAATAAAGCGGAGACGCGGAGAAATTTTGGATTAACCAATATTTCTCCGCGTCCCTGGTGCCCCAGCATGGGCCATCCTACTCGATAATAGTTACGTGTCAGCGTCAAATAGAAATGTCGTGTTCTAAAATCAAGTAGAAATGTCGTGTTTCATATTTTTATTTTAACATTTTTTAGTAATTTGATGTTTTATTCAGGTTTTTTAGGGGGAGTTTGAGGGGTCCTCCCCTCAACTAAAAAACTAAAAATGAACTGGATGGAGACCAACTGAGGTGATGGGCCTTTAGGCCCGGCGCCGATGACGGGGGCGGGGGTGCGGGGGGCGGATAGCCCCCGACTCTGCTGAAAGGGAATCTAACTTAGCTTGCCCATCGATTGAATTTCCCTGTTTTCCACGGATGATTGTCACCTGGTCGCCACTTTCTAATCTTAGATTGAGAGTTCATATCAACTGCTGTGGCCTTTCTTTCTTTTGGTTTGCTCTCTTTTGGTAAATCCTGATAGAGCTTAAATTTTAAAGCCCTCTCTTTATGAAACATTTCAACGTCTCCATTTCTCTTCTCAAGGACTAGCACTTGTTGCCCACCAAGCCTGTATTTATGCTCGGTTTCTGTAATTTGATAAGTTGTACCTTTAAAATAAACTATTAGGTCTTTTGTTATTTTTCTTTTGTTGTGAAGACATAAAACTTTTTCTAGATTAACATCTGATTCTAGTTCTTTGTGCGCGTTGATGGGGCTTTTGGGTCTCTTCGCAAATTTTTTGTTGTATGTCTCAATATAATTGGATAAGAAGGCATTCCCTTCCTCCATTGAAGAAATGCCCGCTAATCGCATTTCTTTAACAAGACGATCTTGCAAAGTGCCATTAGATCTTTCAACGCGCCCCTTTGCTTGCGGTGAATTGGCTAGAATAAGCTTGATTCCCAAGTGAACATAACGCTCGATGAAATTGAGTGTCCTTATAATTCTTTTCAGTTTTTCTTGTTGTTTCAAAGACGGCAAGTCTATCGGTATAAATCGATAGAGGTTTCCCATATTTTCTAATGTAGCCTTCAAGAGCTTCGAAATAAGCAAAAGTTGATTCCCATTCAACAAATTGCAACCACATGATACGACTTGTTGCATCGTCAATTAAAACAAGAAGACAACACTTAGGGGCTCTTCCTTCAAACCAAGCATGATAAGAGCCATCCATTTGTATAAGCTCGCCTATACATTCTCTAGGATCTCTTCTCTGGTGAACTTTTGGTTGTTTAAGTTTTCTGGAATTCCAAATGCCTTTTTCAATCATAATATTTCTCACGGAGTTAATGGAAACTCTAATTTTATGAATCTCTTCAAGTTTTTCATTCGCAAATGTGGGCCCAAAATCCGGGTAGTTTTTCATTATGATTTCGGCGATCTGATCTCTCTGACTGTCCGGCATCCTACGATTGCTCTTCTTTCCTCTCTTTAAAGAAATAAGAGAGCGTTCTCCTTCCTTGCGGTAAGATTTAAGTAGCCTTTGCAGCTGTCGTATAGAAATCGAAAGTTGCTCTGCTGCAATTTTTTGTGTGAGCAATCCATTTTCTAAGCGAACCAAAACTTTAAGTCTCTCGCGCTCTTTTGTACTCATCTGTAGTATCTCCTCCATAACCCCTCTTAAATTTTTTTATTTAAGATTGGGAATATCATAGGCGACATTTCTATTTGCCGGAGAGGCGACATTTCTATTTGCTTCTTACATCGATAATAGTTACTTTTTTTTTTATTTTTAAATAGAGTATAATTGGTTTGTAGTAAACTAATAAGAATGAGGAGTTTTTGTGAGTAAAAAATTTTTTTTATTGTTTTTTGTTTTTATTTTTAATTTTCTTGCTGGTGAAGCTGGAAATTATTTGGTGACTTACGAAAATCAAGAGCAAGGTCCTAATCTTGTATATAGATTGGTTAGTAATCAAATGGAGAAGAGAGAGATTACATTAAACAATGGCTCTTTGTGGGTCGTTGCTATAAAAAATGTCGATAAAGTAGGGAGGTGGGATACAAAAGATGTTCTTACAGCAGCTTATTCATACAGAATGGCGCTTCCTGTGATTACTTTGACAAATAATACTAAGCAACAAAGTGTATGGGCCCAATTTGTAAAACAAGATGAGATTAATACGGAAACTACTTTTATTCAGGAAATTGATTGGAAGAATGTTATAATCACTTTAAATAATGGGATTCGTTATAAAATTAAAGGTGAATCCAAATGGTTTGGACTTTTAAAGATTCATCCAAGAACATTACTTGAGAATTGGCAGGAGGGAGATGTGGTCATGGTAATGCTAAAAGAAAAAAGCAAGGAGTTTACATTGTTTAATACAACGTTGACCGAAATGGGTCTAATGTCTAAGGGGGAGCTAGTTTCAGCAGATTATTTGGAAAATTAATCCAACATTTCGCTCTTTTCTCGCTGGAAAAATGTAAGATTTTTTATCTCCCTGAGGATTAAAACTGGACTTTGGACAAAAACCACGGGCTTCGCCCATGCTTTTTGTCCAAAGTCCAGTTACAATCAATATATTAGATGAGTTTCTGCTTCGTTGATTGCCGCTACATTAGATTTAGGTTTTGTGAACCCCTTTTTAAGATAAACTTACATCTTCTTCCAATTTTCGATTAATTTCTTCTGTCAAGCTTTCCACAGTCCATTTTTCTCTATCGGCTAAGAAGGGATCTCCAAATGTGATGCAAATTTTTGAAAAAGGTTTGGGAAAAGCCATTTTATCCCAAGTGGACAACTCCCAACTTTTACTTGCTTTCCAGTTAAAAGTCACAATTTGGGCATAACTCATTAAGCTGGCAACGGCTGCTCCTTGTTTTGCTTTGTGCCGCGGCCCTCTGGGCCCATCAGGAGTCATCACCACTACCCCTTTTTTTTCTTTTAAGCTTTTTACAAGTTCCCTCAATGCCTTTTGTCTGGCATCATGGGGGACTTGGATGGTTTTGCCATTTCGAAAAGAGCGAATGAGTCTGGCTATTAAATGTCCATCTCTACTATCACTGACAAAACCTATATAATGCAGATGAGGAGAAAATTTACTTAAAAAGGGGACAATGCCGGCTAGACGGTCATGCCATAGAAGTAGTAAGGTGGGTTCTATTAGGGCAATTTGATGGTATCTTTCCAATCCTTCCACTTTAAATCGGCATGTTAACAAGATAAGACGCAGAAGTGGGTAGAGCAAGTAAATAATAACAAGCGGTAAATGGCGTTTACGTGCTTTTTTCCATTTTATAACTAACCATTTCCACATCTCTATCCTGCATGACTTATTACATTTTTAATAATCTCTGCAGCGCGCGCGCTTCCTTGGTTCCCCCCTAAGATCTGCTTGAGTTTGCGGCATGCATTTAAACAAAGCTCTCGCTCGCTTCCCTCTTTATGCAGAAGTAAAAACCATTCCAGAAGCTCTTCGCTTGTATATTTAAATGTAATGAATTCCGGAAAAACAATGCAATTGCAAAGAATATTGACAATGCAGTAGGCCGACATGTTAAGTCTTAGTAAATGATTGGCGATAAAATGATTAAAACGGGAAAGTTCGTAGGTGACAATAGTGGGTGTTTCATGCAGGGCCAGCTCTAAAGTCACAG
>CALBHK010000046.1 GCA_937894565.1 uncultured Chlamydiae bacterium | reverse complement strand
TGACTCAAAATCTTGCGCTTTTTTTCTCGGCTCAACTGCCGTTTCTAGGATAATAAAAACCAAAAGAGCTTGTAAAGTTCTTATCGATTATTTTTTCTCACTGTATTCTGGGATTGGTTTAAGTTCTGTTTTTCCGGAATTTAGGTCAATAAATGCTAATCCTGCATTAAAAGCTAATTCTTTATTAAGGTTTTTGGAGATAGTTTCCGCATATTTTTGCTGAATATCATACCAATCTTTTGGAATAGAAATGTTTGCCTTTTAATAGATGCTTGTTACAGAGATTGCGATAAATGCTTTCTGGTAATCGTTACTTAATTTTGGAAATACTGTCAGAGAAAAAGCTTGTGTTGCTAAGCAAGCGTTTTTATTATCTGAACCGCCTTCAGAAACAATCCAATTTAAATTAGCAATCATGCGTCTTAAATCGTCATACTGAGCTGTCTTTTTATATAACTCTAATCCATAGCAAGCTTGTTTGGCTTCGTTTGATGATCCCAAATTATAGGTATATTTTTTATCTTTAAAATCGATTTGAAAATTATTCATAAGCTTCCTTTTTTAAATTTGCTTGTTTATACACTGTAACGCATCAAGTATTAAGGTACTGCTCATTAATTTTCCAGCAATTTCCGCTCAGAGGATGGATGATAAAACAGGGGAGTTCTATCACACGAACTGGACGGGAACAGTTGCTATTGCCAGGAAGCAAAAAATGGGTTAACCTATGTCCAAACCAAATGAAAAATTGTCGAATGGATACTGTTAAAGCATATTTTACAGCGAAAGAGGTGGAACGTGCGCAATTGCTGCCCGTTCCCCGTCATGTTGCCATCATTCCGGATGGGAACCGCAGGTGGGCAAAAAATCAGGGATGGAAAGCTGTATTTGGCCACAAACGGGGCTCTCAAGTGCTGGTTGATATTGTCGGTGCAGCAATTGAATTGAAAATTAAAATATTAACAGTCTACACTTTTTCTACAGAAAATTGGCGGCGGCCTTCAGATGAAATAGCCTCTTTAATGCATCTTTTAAAAGATTATCTGATTTCTCAGCGCTCTAAGATGGTAGCGCAAGGCGTGCGCCTTTCTCATATTGGCAATGTCGATAAATTACCGATGGATGTGCAAGAAGAACTTAAGAAATCTGAAAAAGCGACAGAAAGGGGAGAAGGGCTCACTTTAGTATTGGCAATTAATTACGGGGGTAGGGACGAGCTAATGCGTTCGGTTAGCCGTATGGCCCTAGCGTGCTCTCAAGGATCGCTTGATCCCTCATTAATTACAGAAGAGCTATTTAAATCTTATTTAGATACAGCTCATTATCCCGATCCCGATTTAGTGATCCGCACAAGTGGGGAGTTTCGGTTAAGTAATTTTCTTCTTTGGCAGCTGGCCTATGCAGAAATTCACGTTTCGTCTACCCTTTGGCCAGACTATACGCCTCGCGAGTTCTGCCAGACGATAGAATTGTATCAAAAGCGCGAGCAACGTCTTGGGGAATGATGGGTGATAATTTTACAAAAAGAGCTATTAGCGGCTTTATTGCTTTATCTTTGTTTGGGATAGTTCTTTTTTATGCTAATTGTGTCTATTGTTGGCCTCTGATTGTGATTTTTATGGGAGCAATCATTGGGCTCTCAGTGAATGAATTTTATAATTTATTAAAAGCTAAGGGCGTAGAGCCCTTAAAAAAATTGGGTATTGCAACGGCTCTTGCCTATACTGCAGCTTTGGTTTGGGCAATAAAAGATCCTGTTTTTTACATAATGCCCTGGATTGTTTTATTGTTGGCTTTATTAAGTAGTTTTCTCTATTTCTTCTTCAAACCAAACCAATCTCTTCTTCGCTTGCCTGCTACCTTTTTTGCCTTTACTTACCTGGTATTGCCCTTAGGATGTGCTATTTCAATTCTCTATTATTTTCCAGAAAAAACGACGTTTGATGGGCGTTGGTGGCTCTTTTATGTAGTCGTACTTTCTAAAACAACAGATATGGGAGCTTATGCTGTTGGTAAAATCATGGGGCGTCATCCATTAGCAAAAACGATTAGCCCTAATAAGACAATAGAAGGGGCTGTTGGAGGAGTTTTATTTACTTTTATTGCTAGTATTGCAGTGCCTCTTTTTGTAAGTTTTTTCTCCCCATCGCATGTTTTGCCCTTTCTTTCTTTCGAAGCTTGTTTTTTAACCCTGATGATTGCATTACTATCTCAGATAGGCGATTTATCAGAATCTCTGCTTAAGAGAGATGCTGGCATTAAAGATAGTAGTGATATCCCGGGACTCGGGGGGATTTTAGATCTTGTGGACTCTTTGATTTTTACCATCCCTTTCATGTATTTTTACTTAACTGTCGTTTACCTTAAATAAAGGAGTTTTAATGATTATCACAATTGATGGGCCTGTTGCCACCGGAAAAAGCACAATTGCACGTAAATTATCGCAATCATTGGGATTTATCTATTTTGATACAGGGGCTATGTACAGGATTTTAACATATGCGTTGATGATCCATAAAATAGAGTATCATGATCCCAAAGTTTTGGAAGAGTTTTTAAAAACCTTTGAGTTTCGCATTAAAACATACCGCGGACAAAAACAATATCTCTACGAAGGGCAGGATGTCACGCTTCAAATCCGTGAAAATGCCATTAATGTTCTTGTTTCTGAAATTTCAGCAATGCCTACGGTGCGTGAAAAATTGGTTGATCTACAACGTAAGATGTCTGTGGGAGTGAATGTTGTTTTTGAAGGCAGGGATATGGGCACGGTGGTCTTTCCCGATGCTCCTCTAAAAATCTTTTTAACCGCTACCCTGGAAGAGCGCGCTAGACGTCGTCTGGAAGAGTTAAAGAAAAGCTTTCCCGATCAAGCGGATAAATTTTCTGTAGAGCAGGTGATGAAAGAGACATCGGAGCGCGATCTTTATGATTCTTCCAGAAAGCTTTCTCCTTTGAAGCAGGCTGAGGATGCCCATTTAATTGATTGCACGCAGATGAGCGCCGAAGAGGTGGTCTATAAAATATTAGAGATCAAAGATAAGGTGCGCCCTAAAGCGATCTTTGGTCGTTAGGTGAGAGCTGGTCATAATTAATTCAAAACGTGTGCTTACGGCTCGTTCGGTAAATCACGATAGCGGCCGTTAGTAATGTTAATGGAATCACAAACCACATCATAACCATGCTAAACATAGGTAAAGAATCGTGATCTTTAGCTTTCAATATTAAATAACTGGTATAAGCAGCATAATACCCTATAAACAATCCTCCTTCCCAACGTGAAATTTTATGACCAGTAAAAAAAATAGGAAGGCAAGCGATACAAGTAGCAATCGCCACGGGCAAATCAAATCGTAAAACAGAAGGAGCAACCGCTATCCCATCTGGCGCTATTAAACCTGCCACACCCACAATACCAAGAATATTGAAAATATTACTTCCGACAACATTTCCAACTGCAATGTCTCTTTGTCCGCGAATTGTCGCAACTACCGAGGTGGCTACTTCAGGAAGTGAAGTGCCTGCAGCAACGATAGTCATCCCAATAACAAGCTCGCTGACCCCCATTGCCCTGGCTAAAATCACAGCACTATCCAATAACCAACCTGCGCCAAACACACAAAAAATCAAGCCTAATACAATTAGCCCGCATTGCTTTCCAATGATTAGCGCCTTTAATCCATTTTTACTTACAGAAAAGGCCGCTTGGTACTCATCTGTTACGGGTTTAGCTTCTCGGCCTTTGACTATTGCATAAACTGTGTAACAAATCAGACACAATAATAAAATTGAAGCATTTAACATAGTTATCTTACCATCAAGGGACATAGCTAGAAGCAGGAAGTGTGCTCCTATCATTATAGGGACGTCGTACCAAACGAGTTGTTGAGAGATTACAAGAGGCGCCACTACTGCACAAATACCCAAAATGAATAGGATGTTAAAAACCGTGCTACCAATATTAGTGCCAATCACTATATCCGGATGATTCGTTAGAGCTGCACGTACACTTACTGCCATTTCAGGGGCACTTGTTCCAAAGGCTACAATCGTTAAACCAATTACTAAAGGAGAAATCCCGATTACCAACCCTAAACGCGATGCTCCACGGACAAGCAATTCAGCTCCTGTCACCAACCCTATTAAACCCATTAACAACATGAGGAGCGTCATCAATTTCCTCCAATAAGTTTCTTAACAGAGATAATGAATACACCTGTCAGCAATAGGTTAAGTGCCAATGATAAAACTGCTACTGTTAAAGCTGTCCCACCTAATCCATAACCCATTGATACCACCAGCACACCTGCTCCAACCTCACCCCTTGGGAACATTGCTATGGATAAAGCCAACCGTTCACGCTTTGTTGCCTCCTTTCGATAACAGAAAAATGGAAACATTTTACCGAGATTTGAAATTATTGTCACAAAAACAACATGTGATGCTATAAGGCCCCAGTCAATAGTATCATGGGGTATTTGCGGCATAGATAACCCGACAAGAACCATAAAGCATGCTGCGACAATCGTGGAAACACGCTGTTCATTAGACTCTTCAGGCCCCTCTTGGTGTCCGGCCCGTGAATCATCGATATGGGGATGAATTCCTGCTGGACGTGCCAACATACAGCCGAGGACGAAAGCCGGCAAAAGGACTTCAAGATGTACAGGAACAACATCATCAATAACCTTACTTGTTAGATAAATGACTTCGCATACTCCTGTAATTAAACCCGCATAGAGCATAATCCAAGGCCACGATAATGGTAATCTCCAAGAGTGCAGATGGCGCCAAGCCATCCAAAGCAATACCATGATCACAAACACAATAAGTCCTAATTGCCACTTCATCCCAACCATCATCATCTTAAGCGGGATCATTAACAAAATCGTATCAAGATCATCGAAGATGGCAAGGACACGCGCTTTACGAAATACCCACGTGGCAGATAATCCTGCAGCAGCGAGCATCGAGAAGAGGACGCCAGCTGAAGTAGGGGATGAAAACCTCGCCAGTAAAAGAGCTTCTGTCCAGGAATTCATGTCTAGAACCCAAATAAAATACCCAGCACAAAAAAGCCAGGGAAACATAGCTGCAGTTGCAGCCACTAGATAGTCCCAACCGTATTGTTTTGGTTTTGATTTATCTATTTCAAACTCATACCCAACGTGGATCATGATGAATGATAAGCAGAACATTGTGCTCAATTGGACCCACTCTTTGCCAAATCCTCCAAGAAATTGTGAACAAACCAGGCCAACAAGTAACAATAATGAATAGTTTAGTACTTTTGTCATGGATGACCCTCCATAAATTTAGAATTAATTATTGAGTCAAGTTTCTTTGTGTAGAAATTTGGGACATCCAAAAACTTCAGATTTGACCATTTCAGTTTCTGATCCACACATCTCGCAGTCCAACCCCTTTTGCGTATCCGCTGCTTCCCCAAATCGGTTTTATAGCATAATGGAAATGGTGTGGCAAGTCGCTTGGCAAAAGAATCGGCCAATTCTTTAATCCTTCATTTTGCTCTTCGCTGGTTAGAAAAATGGCAACTTCTCATAAAGTTGAGGTAGACTCATTCTCAACAACTTAGGAACAACCAAAACGGGCTATAATCCACATTTTCTTGTTAAAAAACCTGAATTTCATCCATTTCAACCTGAATTTCATCCATTTTTTGGTGTTATTAGCCTCAGTAAGTGATATTTTTCATTTATAAGTCATTGAAAATCAGTCTACCTCAACTTTATGAGAAGTTGCGTAAAAATTCTTTTTACAAGGCGTTAATAACCGTGGGAGGAGCCGCATCCACAAGAAGATTTCACATTCGGATTGGTGATTGTAAAACCGGACCCTTGCAAACCATCTTTATAGTCGATTTTAGCACCGCTAACCTTATGGGCCATCTGTTTTTTAACATGAATTTCAATGCCTTCAGAGATAAAGACGATATCGTCATCAGTTGCTTTTTCTGAAAATTCTAAAATGTATTCATAACCACTACAGCCAGCTAATTGGATTCCAAAACGCAGAGCACACTGTTCTTTACCATCTGCATGGCTGACACTGCGGAATTTTTGAGCTGCAGAGGGAGTTAGAGTGATTGTGGAAGGATCTGTTTTTTCTGTAAGAAGAGTATTGAGCCTTGAAACAAGATGATCGATCTCCGCATCTGTTTTGCCATGCAAATACATACCGCCTTCTAGCGTTTCCCAAGTCGCGGCGTTGCAGCCCACACAGTGCAATCCGGCATCGGTGATTTCTTGAGCCAGCTTCTGTGCTTGATGAGGAAAAAGAGAGAGAATGTATTCAATGGTCATCTCTTTATGAATTTTATTTTCTTGGGTTTCTTTTGCTTGAGTTTGTTCTTCGTTCATCTTATTAGTCATAATTTCCCTAAAATTTTATTTTTACTTTGTCTTTGCGGATGCGGCATTGGCAGGCAAGCCGTTCTTCACAGGTGTCTTCCCCCAAGAAATCTAACTCTTCCTGTGTGGGAGGAGATAAATTCTCCATTCCTTCTACAACGCGGATTACGCAAGTCCCACAGACGCCTTCTGTGCAGGCAAACGGAACGCCCGCTTCTTCGCAGCATTCTGCAATGGAAGATTCATCTTCCAGTTCAATTTCTTCGCCTGTTCCTTCAAAAATAAGCTTAGCCATTAATGTTCCCATTTCATAGTTTTAAAGACCTCATTATGAACGAAAAAAGAATATTATTCAAGAAGGAGAGGATTCTTTTTCTCTGTTCTTGAGTATTATATCCGACCTGGGTTAAAAGTAAGGCATTTACTTTATACTGGGTTTGCTTTCATGCGTTATGTTCTTTTTTTATTTTTAATCGCTGTTAGCTGCTGTAGGCAGCCGGCATGTTTTGATTACTGCATAGAGGGCGCTCATGAATTTGTAGTAGATTCTTATCAGATCCGTCAGGGCTTTTTGAAGGTTTACGAGATGCAAGGCTCTCCCATTCCTTGCTTGCCTGAGGGGGTAATGGATGAGTATAAAGACGCCATCGGAGAAGATGACATTCTAATTATTGCCCTCTATCACCCCAAACGCAAAGATTTAATGGAGAGTTTTCAATATCTTAATGAGGCAGTCGGTTTTCGGGTTAAGGAAGGCAAGATCAATCTTCCTGACACGCCTCCAGTTTTTGTAGAAGGCTTGACACTAGAAGAAGCTCGTTTAAAAATTCAGGATCTTTTTGAAGTAGAGGAGAGCGAGATTTTTATCTCTTATAAAGATCGCCTGGCGCGTAAGGTGGAACTGACCGGCATGGTCCAGGTCTCAGATATTCCCGTAGATGGCAAATTGCGCCTTTATGAGGCGATTTCTAAAGCGCGTATTGCTCCTAATGCCGATTTATTTCATAGTTATGTTTCCAGAGAGGGAGAGATGTTGCCCATTGATCTCTATCAGCTTATGGTGAAAGGAGATCTCTGTTACAATATTGTATTGCGTGCAGGGGACCGCATTTATATTGCCTATCCGGCACTCTCGCGTGTCATTGTGATGGGGGAAGTTTTTAAGCCCAGAGCGATTGATCTCCCTTATGGAACTCTATCTCTTAGAGAGGCTTTGGTAGAAGCGGGCGGCATTCCTTATACGGGTAATCTGGATGCTATTCAGGTGATTCGCGGAAGTTTTGCCCAGCCTAAAATCTATCAATTATCCTGGGAACATGTTATTCATCTCCCTAATGAGAGCTTACTCTTAATTCCAGGAGATACTGTTTATGTCAGCGCTAAACCTATTACCGAATGGAATCGCTTTATTAGCCAAATTCTACCCACCTTTGGCGGTATGGAAGCGAGCTTCGGAGCTTATAAATTAATAAGGTAAATTAATAAGGCAGTCTATGCACCGCTATGTTCTTTCCATTAAAGATTTTTTTAATCAGCCTAAGCGCTCTATTCTACTTTCTGCTTGCGCTGGTCTATTTTTGGGCGCTTTTTTCGGTTTATCGTCACCTGTGAGCTATACCGCAGAGGCTTATTTTAAATATAGAGGCAGCTCTCAAGAAGGGGTTAATGATTCTTTTAAATCTATGCTTCTAGGTGAAGCGTTCAATAGCAATGCTTCGGAAGCAATTGCTCTGCTCACTTCGCGTAAATTAATAGATCCTGTAGTAAAAGAAAAAGGGTTGCAAATTACATGGAAAGATAAAGGTAACTTTTCTTTTCGGGGAGACTTTCTTAATAATCTTGTCCTTGGCATGCAGTTTTATAAAAAAATTGTTATTTTGGAGAAAAACCCACCTCTTTTGGCCTTTTCAAATGTCGAGTACAAAGGGGAGGAGCCTTTAAATTTCTTAATTAAAGTGGATGCGGCTGGTCAAATCTTTCTTATCAACGGCAAAAAAGAAGAATTTCTTGGAAAAATAGACCAATCTTTCTTTGTAAGTAGTGCACAAATGACTCTTCACAGAAATGGAACCCCTCAAAATGGTTTGTATGAATTAACCCTTTTGCCGCTTTCTCTTGTGGCAAAAGAGCTGAGCAAGTCGTTAATTGTTAAAAGTGGGCAAGAAGATGATTCGGCCATTCATCTTCAATTAAAGATGCACGATCGCCACCTTTGTGCGGTTATTTTAAACGCTTTAATGGATGCTTATCGCTTAAATGCTTTGAAAGAAAATGAAGCGCTTGCCAAACTGCAAATGACTTATTTAAAAAAACGCCAAAATGAACTACTTAAAGGACAGCAAGAGCTTCTGGATGCGCAAGCTTACTCTATTTCAGAAGAGATGGAAGGACCCGGTTTTGTTAATGCTCAAACGCAGCTCCAGTGGCTACTAACTCAGTATGTGGAAATTAAAGAGCGTTTGAGTCAATTAAAGCTAGAGAAAGAGCAATTATTCACTGTTTTAGAAAATGGCCAATATGAGAGTTTAGCTTACCTTGAACATAAGAGACAGGGGCCACTCTTAGAACAGATTTTGTTTTTATCGCAAGTACGCCAGCAGCGCGATTTAATGAATCTTTCTCTTATTGCCGATAATGCAGCTTCTACAGAAAACGATGGTTTGTCTCTTGAAACAAGCCGTGAGCTTTATATCCATTTTTGTAAAGCACAAAGCAATTTAGATGAACAAATAGAAAAGATGCATTATTTAAGTAAAAAGGTATTAGATCCCAATTTTGAGATCTCTTCGTTAGGGACAGCTTTGGAAGATCAGGTAAGTCGTCAGATCATTCATCAAGCAAGCGAAATTTCGCTTGCTTTGCAAGAAGAAGGAGCTCGTTCTGAAAAAGAGAAAGAGCGTTTGCGTGCGCAGATGCAAAGGCAGCGTGATTTTTTAAAAGATCATTTGCTGCACACAGCGCATTTGCAAGAATTGCAAAAACAGACAGTGCAAGAGAATAAGGCCGGGCTGCAAAGAAATATTCTTAATCTGTTAGATAAACAAATTGTTTTGGCTCAAAAGAAAATTAAAGAGGGAATTCAAACGCGGCTTAGTTCTATTCAAGAGGAAGAAAAACAGCAACAGCTGCATATGGGACATATTAATAAAGAGATGTCTGGTCAGCCTGAGAAATGGATGCATGAAGAGATGGTGAAGCAAAATATGGATTTAAACAAAGTGGTCATTGAAGAGATTTCTCGCTTAGTGGAGACTAAAAATATTTCGCATCATTTGGATATGATTCGCTCTGAACCCTTAATGTTAGCAGAGCCGCCTTTAAAACCGAATTTTCCTTCTTTTTTCTTTTTTGGATGTTTAGGCGCCCTTGCCACAGGTTTGGGCTATCTATTTTATGCGGCGGCCGTTCATGGCGTGAAAGCAACAAGTGAAAACCTTAAACGTTCGGGGTATGCTGTTTTAGGCAGGAGCAAAAGTGGTAAACGCGAAAATCTTCTTAGCAGGATAGAGCAGTTTATTCATCAAAAAGGTGGAAAAAAATGGGCCCTCATCGGTGAAAAAGCTGGTGAATTAGAAGGTGTGCAAGCGAAGTACTTGCCTTTGCTTGCGCTTTCCGAAGAAGCTGAACTTTTAGCGAATGAGTGTGATGGGGTGCTGGTATTGTTGGAGGAAGAAAAATTGCATGAGTTAGAATTCTATTTTCAGTTGCCGCAACCCGTTGCCTTTATTTTTATGAGATAGGAAGATGGAGAGGAGGGGGAGAGAAAGGAGGGGGTTAACCGCAGAGCCGCAAAGTACGCTGAGGAAACGCAGAGAAAGGCAACGCCCTAGTACTGCGTTTGGTAAATTTTTTTAAAATTTTTTTAAGCCGCTTTGGAGTGCTGCGGCTTGGGCGGAAGCTTTCATAGTGTGCGGCTTGACGCGCACCGAAAAGAATTAAGAAATGTCTAAAAGGCTCGCGTCAAGCCGCATCGCCAAAAGCTGCCCTAGGCTTTTATATTTCAGGGCGTTGCCCTTCTCTGCGTTTCCTCAGCGTACTTTGCGGCTCTGCGGTTAACCCCCCTCATTTCTCTCCCATATCGTGAATCTTTTTCTTTTTTTTAATATCCTGTAGGCAGAAAATAGATGCTATGCTATGCTGGCGTCGTATTCCGAATCGGAGTATAGCGCAGCTTGGCTAGCGCGGCTGCTTTGGGAGCAGTAGGTCGGGGGTTCGAATCCCTCTACTCCGATTTTTTTCTACCTAACTTGAGTAACAATCATGTGGGATCAAATCATGTGGGATCCAAGCCCAATCGCTTTTAAGCTTCCTTTTATCGAATGGCCTGTGACTTGGTATGGTGTTTTATTTGTTTCTGGTATATTGCTGAGCTGTTTTGTTTTAACGCACGTATTGGCTGCTACCTTAAAAATAAGCAGACCTATCTCTTTAAAAATTGTAGACAGATTTACCTGGTATATGATGATCTCCATTTTGGTGGGGGCACGTTTGGGTCAGGTCTTTTTTTACTATCCTTCTTATTATCTAAGTCATCCCGTCGATATTTTCAAAATTTGGGAGGGAGGCTTAGCCAGCCATGGAGCTGCTATTGCCATTCCAATTGGCGTGTGGCTTTTTTATCGCTCTTATAAAAAAGATTTAGCCCCCCTTTCTTTTCTTCAATTTTTTGATCTGTTTGCGATTTGTGTACCTGTAACATGTGTTTTTATTCGTCTTGGAAATTTTATGAATCAGGAAATAATAGGCTATCCGAGCACTCTTCCCTGGAGTATCACTTTTCTACATCCATTAGAGCGCCTTCCTCCAGTTTCCAGACACCCAGTGCAGCTTTATGAAGCTTTAGCTTATTTTATTATTTTTGTAGTGCTTTTTACATGTTGGAAGAAAAAATGGCTGCAAAAACCGGGTAGCTTGATAGGCCTTTTATTTGTTTTATCTTTTGTGAGCCGTTTTATCTTAGAATTTTTTAAAGAAGCACAGAGTGATTATTTCACACCATGGCATCTGCAGATGGGGCAATTGCTGAGCATTCCCTTTATTTTGTTGGGTATGTATTTGTTGTTTCGAAAGAGGTCTAATGTAAAGTTTGTTTCTTAGAGATTGTTCAATTTATTACTGAACAGTCCCTTAGCGTGCTTCTAGAGCGGTTCTGATAGCGTGTAGGGATTGGATTGTTTCTATATCATTGTTTTTGATCTGTTCTTCTATGCGTTTAATACTTGTCATGACTGTTGTGTGATCACGTTTAATCATCTTTCCAATTGTTTGAAAGGGGAGACGGAGCTCTTGTCTTAAAAGAAACATCGCAATTTGACGCGGAATAGAGCTCTCTCTTCGTTGAGAGCGCTCTCCCATCTCATGGGGTGTGATATTAAAAAAAGAAGAAACTCCTTCAATAATTTTTTCGGGTGTGAGGGCCTTTTTTTCCTGCAGTGCTATTAAGTCGGCAAGAAAATGGCTAGCTGCTGTGACGGTGATGGAAGAAGAGGCTATATGAGAGGCATTGAGGTGGGAGCGTAAAATAAGAGCTTCTAAGGCTGTCATTAATGAGGCGGGATCGCTACGAAAAGTTTGCAGCAGAAATTGAATGACTTTTTCAGATAAAGGAAATTGGTGCGCTCTTAATTTAGAAAGTAAAAGATCTTTCATTTGATCTTCTTGCATTGATTGCAAGGGCAAGGTGACACCCCATTCAAAACGGCTAATCAGCCTGGGCTCTATTTCCTGTAACTCATAAGGTGGACAATTACCTGAGAGAATGATCTGTTTTCCCGAGAGGTGCAGCGTATTAAAGGTGTGGAATAATTCTTCTTGAGTCGCTCCTTTATTAGAAAAATGGTGTACATCATCTAAGATCAAAATATCTGTTTTGCGGTATTTTTCCCGAAAGGCGCTCATGGCCCCGGCTCTGATGGCGCCTACAACATGAGATGTGAATGTTTCTGATTTGGCATAGAGCACATTTAAGGAGAGAGATTGCAAATGTTTGGCAATTGCCATAAGCAAGTGACTCTTGCCCGATCCCTTTTTTCCAAATATATAGATGGGGTTAATGCTTCCCAACTGATGCTTTGTTTCGCTCATTCCAATGAGTTCCCAGATCATTCTTAATGTGATCATATTATTTTCTGAGACAATGTAATTTTCAAAATCACACAAAGGGTCAATGGGGTCGAATTTTAGATTGAACCCTGAAGGCTCATTCTCATTCAATCTTTTTTTAGAAGGGCTTTTAAGTTTTGTGGGAAGTTTAGCGGTGCGATTTGCTAAAGAGAGATGCACTTTAATTTTGCGGTGGTTGTTATTTGTAAAAGCATCGTTAATTAAGGGGCGAATGTGCTCTTCAAACCACAAGATTTGAAAAGTATCTTTAGCCTCTAAAAACAAGTTGCCTGCATCAAATTTTAAAACTTTAAAAGGGCGCAGCCAGCGGTCAATGACCTCTTTTCCAAAAGCTTTCTCTTGTTCGGCTAGGAATGTTTCCCAGGCACGCATCTTTAATTTCCTTTATAACCTGAATTTTAGGTTTATCTCTCTGATCTTCAGGCAATTTACGCCTAACTGAAGATCTTTTTTCTTTGAAAATAGCGCTTGGCTATTTCCTTCAGAAAAAATCTCTCCATTTAAGCGTAAATTTTCCTGAATCTCAGAGGAGAGAAACCCAAAACTCAGGTTATTTTCAACTTTTGTATAATTGCGTTTGAATAAATAATCAACTTATTTTATTTTTTTATTTTTTTCCCATATTTGTTAAAAGCCCATTGTTGAAGAATTCCAAAGAGAGTGGAAAATAGCCAATAAAGATTTAAGCCTGATGGGAAGTGATAGAAGAAGAAGGTGAAAATGACAGGCATGATCGTTCCCATGGCACGCTGCTGACGTTGAGCATCCGTCATTTGGGAGGTATCACTGGTTTTAGTAGATAGCTGTGTTTGTAAAAACATGACAGCCCCTAACAAGATGGGAAGCAGGTGAAAATTGCTGCCAATAAAAGGGATGGGATAGCCCCAGCTAAAAAGCACATCGGGAGCTGCCAGGTTATCAATCCAGCCCGGAATAAAGGGAGCGCCTCTTAATTCAAAGGTTGTTTTCAGCACATCGAACATGCTGAAGAGGAAAGGGATTTGGATAAGCATTGGCAAACAGCCAGAGAGAGGGTTGACTCCTTTTTCACGATAGAGATTGGCAATTTCCATCTGGATGCGGTGTTTGTCATTTTTGTGTTTTTCTTGAATTTTTTGAATTAAAGGAGCGATCTCTTGAGTTTTAGACATCGACTTCATAGACCAGGCATTTAGCGGGTAGAGAACAATGCGTAAGGTAATCGTTAAGAAGATGATTGCAAGCGCCCAGGATTCTGTTAAGTAATAGAAAAAGCGCATGATAAAAAGCAGAACCTTAGAAAAAGGAGCTGTAATAAAGCTCAGCCATCCTTGCATACTGATGGCTTCGATGTAATCAGGCTGGTAGTGCTCTTGCGCATTAGAATAAGTTTGATCCAAAACTTTAAGAGTTGGGCTGGAAAGCGGAGTGGCAATAAAGCGAAAAGAGATCTCTTCTGATGGTTTATTTAAAGGAAGCATCATGGCATAACCGGTCAGTTTATCGGGAGTAAATGTTGTGGTGCTTTGAATGACCTCTAAACGGCTAGGTAACACTTCTGCCGGGATTTTTAAAGTTTTATAGCCTTCTCCATTCAACCCCTGTGCATCTAAAATCAGGCCAAAAAAGCCGTTGGAATTGCAGATCCAGTCAGGACGTAGTGTCGCAATGGTTTGAACGTCACTTGGCAGATCGATAGATTCCACCTCTTGACGCTTGTTTTTTGTCTGGCATAAACGTAAGTTGGGAGCGGATGCTCCGGAAATCCACTCTACTTCAGGTGTTCCTGTTGTAAGGTAGAGCCCTCTTGAATCTCCTTCCACCTTAATTTTTAAATCAACAACGTAAGGAGAGGTTTTCGTATCGGCGGGTAAAGAGTAGGTTTTAGTGATGGTGCGGTGCGGCTGTTTGGCTACAAAAACAATTTTATTTTCTGTATATTCCTTCACTTCGTAAATCAATTCAGCAACTTCCGGATATTGTGAAATAACGTTGCAAGCATAGTAGGTGGGGTGAATATGTGTAATCCCTTTTTTTATCGCCAGATCGCGGCGCAAAAGAGGATAATAGCCTCCAACATTGCCTTCTACTAATGTAGAAGGAGAAGCAAGCGTGTAGTGGGGGTAAAAAGGGAAAATGTTATTGCGCGGGGTCAATTCTGCGATTTCGCGGTCATATTCAATTGAATAGACGGGGCTTAAGGGATCGTGCTCGGATCTAAGAGGAAGATTAATTTCGACTAAAGCGCCCCCTTGGTTTGAAAAGACTAATTGCTGAAGCTGATTTTCAAGGACGTAGTAATTTTGGGTAGAGTTAGAAAGAGGGGATGTTTTTTCTGCAGAGACTTGAAGATAGGGCAGAAAGTCGGAATAGGCATCAAGTGGAACAAGAGTGTTTTCTTTAGCATAATAGAGTCCTGTAGGAAAGAACTCTTTGTTTTTTTCGATCAGAACAAGCCCATTGTAGGCTTGGAAAGAGTAATCCTGCGGTCTTTTTTTAGCTAAAATTTGAAGAGGAATGGTCAGGTGTCCTTCTTCTTGTTTGGCGTAAACAGCGGTAGAGAGCTCTCCTGGAGCTGCGATCAGGATTTGTAGATCATAGCTGCCGATCTCAGAAAGGGGATAGTAGGGAATGCGTTGATTTTTATCTGTGGCATAGAGAATGGGCTGACCAATAGTGATCTGGTCTGTAAGGCGTATGAGAGGGATTCTTTTTTCCTGGACGGTTTTTGATTCTTCTTTTGCACTTTCATTTTGTTCAATAAAAACGCGTTCAGGCATGGCATTGGATGTGGCAATGGTGATGAGCACTTTATTGATAAAGAATCCTTCGGCCAGAGGATCCATCGCTTCATCATAGACTGTGTAGAGGGGAAGTTCGCTGCGTTTGACATTCTTTTGGTCCATCTCTTGAACGAGTTTTGTAAGGACAACATTTTCTTGTGTTTTTTGCTGCTCATACCAAATTTTGTCTTGATCGCTATAATACCATTCCCAGGCAAATTTACTTCCCAGGAATGTGAGGGTGAGTGCAAAGAAGAAAATGAGGGAGCGTCTGTCCATTATGGTGCCTTATCATCTATAGTTTATTTATACCAAACGTGATTGAATAATTGGTTTTTGACTGCGTCGGCTCTGCGTCAAAATTCCAATTCTTCAATCACGTTCGGTATAGGGTAGAAGAATAGCAAATAACAGGATTAAAGGAAACAGGATGAACAAAGAACAGAAATAGAAGAATGACAGGATAGGCAGGCATACGCATCAGGCTAACTCTTGCAGCCCTTC
>CALBHK010000045.1 GCA_937894565.1 uncultured Chlamydiae bacterium | reverse complement strand
CTTCCGATCTCCTGGCTAGACGCTTTCCATCTGTTGCTGTAAAACTTGCTGTATCCCCTTCAATTGTCATGCAAAGGCCTGTGAGCACATAGCGGTTATCTTCTTTTGAAATCGCAAAAGAGGTGCTTGCAAACATTTTGCGCAGCTCGCTTTGTTCCAGAGTGAGGCATAAAGAGCCTGTTAGATCCGGTAGAGAAGGATAATCTCTGCTGCTTAGGCCATTAAGGGTAAATTGCGAAGCATTGGCCTTTAGGTGGGTGATATCATTTTCTGTGGTAGCGATCTCAAGGATAGGAGCTGTGAGTTCTTTAGTCAAAGAGTAAAATTGACGCACAGGGATTGTTGTGGATCCTTCCCTGCGAATTTTCGCAGGGGCAATGCATTGAATGCCTAAATTAAGATCGGTCACGGTGGCTATAAGCTCATTATTAATGGCCTGGAGGTGAATGTTGGAGAGGATGGGAACTGGAACTTTGGAAGCGACTGCACTTTGCAGCTTGCTTAGTAAGTTTTTTAAATCAATTGTGTCGATTATAAAATGCATGGCGGATATCCTTTGACTTAAGAGAAATCTGAACAAAAAATACGCGAGAATCGGTAGAATGTCAAGAGGAAATGAGCAATTGGAGACTGGTAAGTTTAGAAGTCATCTGCTAAGATCGATAAGATAACAAAACTCGTAAGAGAGATAATGAAAAAAGAAATCGTATCCAATCGAACTGCGCGCCATAACTATGAAATTTTGGAGACTTTTGAGGCCGGTGTTGTTTTAAAGGGAACCGAAATTAAGTCTTTAAGAGATGGAGGCGGCAGTTTAAATGAATCTTATGTCACTATAACTGCTGGAGAAGTGTGGTTAGTTGCAGCTCAAATTGCCCCTTATAAATATGGAAATATTTATAATCATGAAGAAAAATGTTCTCGTAAGCTTCTTGTACACAAAAGAGAGAGAGAGAGATTACGTAAATCGATTCAGGAAAAAGGGCTGACCATTGTTCCACTTTCTATGTATTTCAAAGAGGGAATTGTAAAAGTAGAAATAGCTATTGCCCGTGGAAAAAAATTGCATGATAAGCGGACAGCTTCAAAAGAAAGAGATATTAAGCGGGAAATGGATAGAGTTATTAAAAACCACCGTTCCTGAGAATCACTTTATGAGAAAAATCACCATTTTATCAGTTGGAAAAAATAAAGAGCGCTGGTTGGAAGAAGCTGTTCAAGAGTATATAAAGAGGCTCTCTTCCTGGGCACAAGTCATGTGTGAATGGGTAAAAGATGATCATGATCTCCTTAAACGTACAACTGATTTTTCATACAGTCAAGGGTGGAATGTCGGCTCTATCCTTTCATTGTCCAAAGTCGATAGCCACCGACGAGAAGCGCCACTCCAATTGTTATATCAATGAAGCCTCTAATATCTGATGGAGTTTGCAAAAAGTTAAGAAGCATGCCAAGACTCATCATCACTGCTAGAAGTGCGTAGTAGGGAAGAGGATAGAGGCGATAAATTGGAGAGGGATTAGGCAGAGTTGTGTAGTATACATGTAATCTATCAGCGCTTTTGCCTAAAGCAAAATGTCCCTTGAAACAACCGATAAGTACTCCTGTTGCACCTACAAGCATTCCTAGCATTAATTTTGAATCGGAAATTAAGGAAAGAGCGCTCATGAAGGGTGTTTCTGTAAATTCAGCTTGAACAGAACGTGAAATAAGACGTAGACCTACAGAAAATAAAGTAGATCCTACAACAAGCCATAGAGAGGCTGAGAGGCGGCGTAAAGTGCGTGGAGAAAAAGAGAGCATGGGCAACCTTTAGTGTTTTCGAGCAAGAGTGTAAACTATTTTTAAATTATCGACAAAAAAAAGATTCTACAGTAAGATCTTGCTAGCTTTATATTAAACGAGCAGGAGTATATGAACAAAACGTTATGGATTATCCGCGCATTTTTTGTGATTTTGACTATTGGCCTCACTGTTCCCACTGCATTGCAAATAGGAGGGCCTGAAGAAGCGGCTCTTTATGGATTTTATGGCATTGCCGTAGGATTAATGCTTTCTGGTTTGGTTTTGGGAGTAGAACCTCTATTACAGGCAATCTCTTTGCGTTCTTTGAATATTTGTACTGTAGGAGTTGTGAGCGGCTGCTTATTAGCAGGCTCTATAGATTGGGTAGCCTCTCAAATCGGAGTTTTAAATTTCTTCTCTTCGAATTTCGCTCAATTTTTTCGTCTTTTCCTCTATCTATTTTCTGTTTTTACAACTTTGATCTTAACGGCGCGTTCTGCAGAAGACTTTTATATTTGCCTTCCTTTTTTTAAATTTAAGCCGGCTAGCCAAAAAAATAAAGATATCCTGCTGGATGCGTCTATTGTTCAGGATTCTCGTCTGATTGACTTGGCTAATTCAGGCCTGGTAGACGCTCGCTTAATTTTGCCTCGCTTTCTTTTAAAATCATTGTATCAACTTTTAGAAAGTGCAGATGAACAAGAGCGTTATCGCTCAAAGCGTGCTTTGGATGTTGTAGAACGACTAGAGAGCATCTCAGGACTAGAATTAAGAATTATAGACATTGATTTTCCCGAGCTAAAAGATAATGAATCCAAAGTAATTCGTCTGGCTAGGATTCAAGATTTATACATTCTTACTGCTGATTTAAATAAAATTCAGCAGTCTAATATTGAGTCGATAGAAGGCATTAAGGTCATTAATTTACATACCTTGGCCCAAGCGCTTAAACCGCTTGCTCATTCCGGTGACTCTATTGAAATTAAGATCCAACGCTATGGTAAAGAGCCGCGTCAGGGCGTGGGCTATTTGGAAGATGGCACAATGGTAGTTGTCAATGGAGGGGCAGATTTTATTGGGTTAACGATTCCTGTGCAGGTGCTTTCTATTAAGCACACCTCTTCTGGACGCATGATCTTTACCAATGCCCTATCTGAAGAGATGAGATCCGAGAGCATGAGAGAGGCTTTAAGCGAAGTATGATAAAAGGGGTGGGAACGGACATCATCGAGATTCAACGCATCGTAAAGGTGTTAAAGAAACATGGAGAAGCATTTTTAAAAAAAATGCTCAATACTTCAGAGATTGAATATTGCCAGCGTCATCAAGATGCCCATCCCTATATTGCAGCTCGTTTTGCTGCAAAAGAGGCCGTTGTAAAGGCTTTAGGGATAGGTTTTGGCGAAGAGGCGGGCTTTTTGGATATTACTATTGTACATGACGAGTTGGGCAAGCCAATAGTAGTTTTAAGCGAGAAGCTGCGCGAATGGGTAGGAGATGCGCAGTTGCACATCAGCCTTTCTCACTGCAAAAAGTATGCAGTGGCTTTTGTGGTCCATACTCATACCATTTAACCTTTTTTATTTAATAAAAATTACCCTTTATAAGGGGCTACGTATCAGGCTAACTTCTTTTATGGCCAATTTTAATTAAGAGATGATTTACATCAGGATGTAGTATAAGCCAGTAAGGTCGAGCTGAAAAAATCTGATAACGATCGCTGTATTTAGCCGCTGCTTCATCACTCATAGGAATAATGCCAATGATTTGGCCTTTAATGAGTTTGTAAACAGGTTGTGAATCCCCAATTGCATACCAAAGAGACCCATCGCTTAATGAAAAAGAAAATCCATTAAAATCACTATCTTTCCAATGTTGGATTTCAGTCACTTCTGAAGTTGAAAAATTTAACATTTCCTCATTCGTTTGAATGATTTTATCATTTTTCGCTGTAATACATTCAAATGACATCAAATTAAGAGTGACTATAAGAGCAAATAGCGAGATCTTTCTCATATATTCCTCCCTATTGGATAAGACTTATTATAACCCAAATGGAATTACAAGTTCAGCTTTTAGGCTGTGTACAGATTTGGGATAATTGCGCTCCCAGGGTTGGTAGCTGTAATTGAACTCTAACTCACCATACTTAACGACTGTTTTATAATAGCCTCCTACTCTGACGGCTCGATATCCTATAGAGCCATACCCATGAAAAGGTTCAAAGAGATTGAGGGGGTGATTAGCTAGCCCTAAGCGTGTTTCGCAACTAATGCCTGCACTTGCATAGTCCCACCAGTTAGATTCCAATCCACTTTTTGTCCAAATCCAGGGGGACCCTCGTTCTGCTTGCCCAAATCCTAGAGCAGTCCAAAGGCGCCATGTCCAAAAAGAATCGCATGACCACTCTTTTCCGATGGCCAAATGGGCGGCATATTCAAAACGGCCATTGTGGTAGCTTAAAAAATCTTCCACAGCATCTTTTGATGCGTGTTGGAAGGACAATCCAACAGAAAGGCTAAAGGGATCGCCAAGTAGGTCGCTAAAAAACAGATAGCGTCCACACACAAAAAAATGGTCATATCCCCAGTCGCGCTTTTTAGTGACTCCAGTCCCGAGTGATAGTTCTACACTCCACTCTCTAAAAAGTGCCATTTCAACATTAATATCTTGGAAAAAGCTTACCCCATTCATCTTAGATGAAAAATCGGGGTCTTCTTCCACATCCGTATCGTGAAAGAATTCTAAAGTTGTAGTAGGTTTTATATTGATAAGAAGATCTTGCCCCAAATAGGGCCTTACCTGAAAGGCATTTAAGCCGCTAATAAATAACATTAGGGAACAAAGAATTCTTTTCATTTTAATTTAAAGCCTCTCTTGCACTTAGCCAACGTTCTGCTTCAATCGCTGCCATGCAGCCAGAGCCTGCAGCTGTAATGGCTTGACGGTAGACGTGATCAAAACAATCTCCTGCAGCAAAGATTCCCTCTACGCTCGTGAATGTTGTGCCCGGCTCTACTTTAATATAGCCATTTTCGTGCAGATCGATTTTCCCTTTTAAAAACCCAGTATTTGGTTCATGTCCAACCGCAAAAAAGAGGCCGGCAGCCTCATGTTGTTCTTGTTTGCCTGTTTTAAGGTTTTCAATGGTGACAGAGCGTAGAATCTCGTCCCCATCGACGCGGTTGACAGCAGAATCCCAAAGAATCTCTATTTTTGGATGAGTTTGTGCACGGTGGGCCATGATTTTAGAGGCGCGCAGTTCATCTCTTCTGTGCACGATGTAAACTTTCGAGCCATATTTAGTTAAAAAGAGAGCTTCTTCACAAGCAGAATCGCCTCCGCCCACAACATAAAGAGGTTTGTTGCGGAAAATGGGCATTGCACCATCACAAACAGCACAAGCGGTCACTCCTTTTTGCCAAAATTCTCCCTCATGAGTGCCCGGAATATCTAAAAGTTTGGCTGTGGCTCCTGTTGCAATAATCAGCGCTTCTGTATTTAAAGTTGTTTTTTTGCCTTTAACAAGGAAGGAGGCCCCCACCTGAATGGATTCAACATCTTCAGCTAAAACTTTTGTGCCAAAGCGCTCTGCTTGCTTGCGCAGACTTTTCATAAGTTCAGGTCCTGTAACACCTTCCGGGAAGCCGGGATAGTTTTCTACTTCAGTTGTTGTCATCAGCTGTCCGCCATCTTGTCCAGAGTAAAAGCCGGAAAATAGAATAGGCTCCAAATTGGCTCTTGCGGCATAAATAGCGGCTGTGTAGCCGGCAGGGCCAGCTCCAATAATGACTAATTTTGATTTAGGTTGATCGTGCATAAGACCCATTAAGTTTTTATGGTCATTTTATAGAATGATCGAGATATTGTCTTTCTTAATCTTTTCTTAATTTTTTTTCTGTAGAATTGAGGCGAATATGTTTTATAAAGGAGATGTTTTGTGAAAGTGAATTATCAAGTGATTAAAAATATATTGAGCGCTACTGCTACTGTTGGTTTTGTTACAGGGACTGTGGTAGCTATAGTTTTGAATGCAAAAGTGGTGGCTATTGCTCTTGCGGTTTTTTCTTGTATTAGTCTGGTTTATCTCACTGTGTCTTTGATTAAAGAACGCTTATCATCAAGGGTGACAGCGAATATGCCAGAATGTGGAAAAACTAAAAATGGTTTTTTATCGCATTTAGATTTAACAAACGAAAAAATGAACTTAATTATAAAGGATTTGAAGTTGTTGAGTAACGATAACTTTTTTCTAGCCACCAGTTTCTTGAATAAGAAACAGGGTGACATCTGCGAAGCGGGCGGGATACCATTAATTGATTCTGACAATGTTGATGAATTTGTGGGTTTTGTTGCAGTTAAGGAGCGTGAGGAGGGTTCAGGTTGTGTTCTTTATATATGCCCAGGAGCTGGTAATCAATCTTTTGATAAAGAATATTTTGATTTAAAAATGCCTGATGTAATTAATAAGCTTAAAGAGCTGGAGATTATTCCTCTTTATTTTGTAGTAGATGGCCGTCATCCAGGGAATACATTGAGATGTTTTCAACAATGGCAAGGTGTAGATGAAGATTCTCTAGTGGAACTTCAGAAGTAAACGTTCTTTAGAGGGAATTGTAAAACTCCCGCAAACGCTTTTTTGCGCTTTTGCCAAAATTTGGCGTTTGACGTAAATGCCCTACTCTTAAGAGTGTGTGAATTTACAC
>CALBHK010000044.1 GCA_937894565.1 uncultured Chlamydiae bacterium | reverse complement strand
AGTTTTTTTTATTGACGATGCTAACCGCTATTTCGGTTAATATACATGGAGCAGAAAATATGAATAAATCCAGTTATGGTTATCAAAAATATGAAAAAGAAACTGTAGATTCAATCAATGAGAACGGTTTTGTTAGCCTTGAAAAAACTAAAGTTTTAGGACTCATACAGATTAATGGAAGCCTACAAGCTGAAGAATCAGAAATCAATAGCCTCTTGGTGAATGGTCAGGTCAATTTAAATAATTGCCTTATTACTAATACAAGTGTCATAAATGGTTCCTTAAACGCTACTGGTACAGATTTTCAAAAAAACTTATCCATTGCATCACAGAAAATCATTTTAAGAACGTGCACAGTAGAGTCATTAACTGTCCGAGAGGTTGCTGGTTATTCAGAAAAACAAATAGTTGATTTAAGCAGTGGAACGCATGTGACGGGATCAATAGTATTTGAATCTAATCATGGCGAAGTATGGATCTCATCTGATAGCACAATTTCGCAGGATCAGGTTTTTGGGGCTCAGGTGTATAAAAAATGATTCCTGTTCTGCTTTACAGCCATGTTAATGAGCCGCTCACTCAATCACTCCTTTCTTCGAAGCTTGATCAAACCTGCGGATTGATCAAGCTCCCGCTAGAGGAGTTGTTAAATCAGGCGTCTATTATTGATGAACTAAATGACAACGGGGTTAACATTAACTGGAGCTTACCTTCAGGATTAACGGTTTCGAATTCAGATGATTTTTATCTAATCAATAGAGTTCTATCAGTCCCGGAAGAGTTGTTTCTTGAATTTTCTGAAGAAGATAAGTTGTATTCGATTTCTGAATTTAGGGCCTATGTAGCATTTGCTATTGAAGCTTTTCCCCATTCATTTTTTAAACCTGCTGCATTTGGCTTATCGGGCAATCGATATTCTTTGCCAAGGCAATGGGAGATGATTAAAAAAGCCAATTTAATGAAAACCCCAGATTACTATTTAGGTAACATGGATTTTTGTCCCTTAGATGGAGATTTAGTTTACAGCAATCCTTTTGATTTTTATTACTGGAAACCAAATCAGAATGTAGTCGACATTGATGAAGCCTCATTTGCATTTATAAAGCCTTCGGGAATGCCTGTGGTAGCAAATATTATAGGAAATACTGTTAGAGTATTTAGTTATTATACACACGACGTTGTTTCTTTAGGAACGAGTGATCACATAAAAGAAATTTCCCTTTCGATTGCCCCATTATTCAATTATTCGATCGCAGAAATATTATTTTTTGTCGGAGACAATTCTATTACTTTTGGCATGATCTCTAATATCCCTTATGCTTCAAATAAAAAAGATTGGTTTCGTCAATGTGTTTGCTTATATTTTGAAAAACTCTTAATGGAAATAATGGAAAGAATCCGACTCGTTGATATTTCAAAAAAATTTGAGAAGCTCTCACTTTTTCATAAAATAAACTTTTTATTTCAAGCCGGTGAAATCATTGGTTTGTCAGGAAATAATGGGGTTGGGAAAACAACTTTTATAAAATTATTAAGTGGATTAATTCATCCTGATTCGGGACAAATTTTCATTAATGGAATGGATGTAACTAAAAGTCGAAAAAAATGGATGAGTGATATCGGCACCTTACTGGATGGGTCTCGCTCTTTATATTGGAGACTATCAGCATTGCAAAATTTTATCTATTTTTCCGGATTGAAAAGAGTTTTTGGACATCAAGCTCTCTTACGAGCTGAAACAATTCTTCGATGCTTTGATCTTTGGGATGTTCGAAACAATAAAGTGGAAACTTTCTCATTTGGCATGAAACAGAGATTAGCCTTAGCTTGTTCACTATCTCACTCTCCTTCTATTCTTTTGCTTGATGAGCCAACTAGCGGATTGGATACTATTTCCGCACAAATATTAGAAAGTTATATCTCCTCTTTAGCAAAAGAAAATAAAACAATTATTTTAGCTAGTCATGATCATGATATGATCACACGACTATGTACAAGAAGATTAATAATTGAAAATGGTGGCGTGTATGATTTTCTTTAAAATTTTATGGAATGAATTTAAAAAAGAATTCTTTAACACATGGAGTTATAGATGGCAGTGGATTTATGAATTCATCTCTCTTTTTGCATTTTTCTTTTTCTTAAATATGTTTGCTGGGCAAGCAGAAACCGGGATCGCCTATTGTATATGGTTTTATTCTGTATTAATTATTGGGGATGTTAGCGGAAAAGTTTCATCAGAAATGCGTGCAGGAACTTTTGAACAATTGTACTTATCTTCCGTTTCAATTCCTATTCTTTTTCTATCAAAAGCAATCACATCTATTTGTAGGGCCCTTATCATCGTCACATTATTTCTAATGCTTTTTGGAGTTTTTGGTTATGTGACTCTTTCATTCTTAAACTATAAAATAATTTACATATTAATAAGCATAACACCTGGATTATTTGGGATTAGTTTATTTATTGGTGGAATGACAATTCTATTTAAAGACACCAACTGGTTGATAAATATTATTAATAATAGTTTTTTATTTTTAAGTGGAATTTTTTTACCTCTGAATTCTCTTTCTGAAGAAGTTCAAAAGATAGCATTGATTCTTCCAGTCACCCAGGCCATCAAAGCACTTAATCAATCTACGTTTTTTACTACTGATTTAATGTTAATGACGATTACGAATATCTGCTATTTCACAATAGGGCTTTGTTGTTTTTACTTGTTTGAGAAAAGAGCAAAAATGAAAGGGGTTTTAGGATATTATTAATCACGAAACACAACTAAGATCTCTTTTCCTTTTAACGATCAATAGAAACATTTACACAGAAACATTTAATTTGCGCACTTACGCATTTTATGTTAATATGCTCCCTGATGCAGTAAGGACAGATTTTCAAGGGTGATAAAATGGCGAATTTCAAAAGAGCAAAGGAAGAGGCGGAAAGGATAATAACTAAAAATTTCATCACCTCTCCTCCAATCAATTTGGAAGAAATAGCAGAAGGTGAAGGGTTAAATCTTGCTGTTGCTGAATTTGCAGAGAAAGATGTCTCAGGATTTATCGATTTTGATAAAAAGATGATCCTTGTTAACAAGTATGACTCTATCTCTCGACAACGGTTTACTATTGCACATGAGTTGGGTCACTGGATCTTACATCAAAAAGAGATTAAAGAAGATCGAGACCTTGTGGTTCTCTATCGAAGACCCATTGAAGGAGAAAAAGATCCTCTAGAGCAAGAGGCAAACTGCTTTGCAGCGAACCTATTGGTTCCCCTGTGCTTTCTACAGGAAGCAACAGCGAAGAGCTTTTCGAATAGAGAAATTGCAAATATTTTTCGGGTTTCTGAGGCTGTAATAAAATTTCGTCGGAGCCCTCTTAATGAGTAAGAAAGGGGGAGAAAAAGAAAGCACCTACGAAAAAGTAGCAAGAAGTGCTAGGAATATCGAGCCTTACCGCTCAGTCACCCTAGAGGAAGTCTGCGAGTGCTTGAAGCATGAGGACTCAATCCAAGTAATCCTAGCGGCACTGAGAAATCGAAAAGACGCGGATAAGATATTTAGGTCTGCATTACTGACAAGTCCAAAATTTTGGCTCTATATTATGGTTCCAGTGATGTTGGTACCAATTCTTATTTCGTGTTCTATTGGTTACTGTTTTTACCGTTTTCCTGAAGCAGCTGTGCATGTTGTTGAAAAGGCTGTAAATTCAAAAGTCCCTGAGCTTCTCTCATCCCCGCAGCAGCCGTAGAAAGCTTTATCTATCGGCTGGGCGCGATTTACCCTGGTTATATGTCGCCCCAAAGTTAGTATCGGAAAGCCACTTCTTGAATGAGGGATTGTCGCTAAACTGCTTGAATAGCTCTGTATGATCTGACAAGAGATCAACCATTACTCGTTGAAGGGCTCTGTCATGTTCGATTCGGGCATTATGTTTATCATTATTCTTCATGGCATTTTGATAGGCTGGATCGGCTCTAACCTTGGCAGGGAGTTCTTCCGCGATAATTTTGCGGATTTTGTCCCCGTCTTTCCACTCGACGCTGCCAAATAAATCATTAAAAGTTTTGAGGATATTACTTAAGTGTTCAAGTTCCTGTTCGGCTTTTCTCCCACCTGCTCGTGTAGGCACTGGTTCGATTTCGGCATTTTGGTCGGGGAGGGCAATTTTGAGAGAAGATTTGATTTCAACTCTGTAGCTGTCCATATCGATGGCATCCAAAATTCCTCTTGAAAGGTCTTCTTCTATTGGCGCAGGAAGTTTTGGCAGTAAAAAGTTCAAGAAGATGGCAAGCTTTTCCCAAGAGACATTTGAGTAAGGCAGAATAGAGGAAAGAAACCCATAAGTGCGAACAAAGGCTTTGGCTTTGCTCTTGAAATCAACTTGGCCATCTTCGTCGAGATCGGATTGATATGTAGCAACGGACTGGTCAAGAATTGGATCAAGTTTATCGCGATTGGCTCCAGAAATATATTTGGTCACTAAATCATCGATCTTCTCTTGAGAGTAAACTTGCGCTCTATCTAAATCCTCTTTTAAATCGTGTAATTTGTTGGGATCAGTTTCTGCGCTAAGTAACGTCGTTCTGTAAAAGTCTGCAAAAGACTCTTTAATTGTCTCCGAATCGTTACTGAAATCGAGTACAAACGTATCGTATTTTGAAGGGTGCGCTCTGTTGAGTCGGGATAATGTTTGAACAGCTTTAATTCCAGATAACTTTTTATCTACATACATTGTGTGTAAAAGAGGTTCGTCATAGCCTGTCTGAAACTTTTCTGCCACTATGAGAAAGCGATAAGGATCCTCTTGGAATTTATCAGTGATATCTTTACTAGGAAATTGATTGAGAGTGGCTTCAGAGACTTTAGTGCCACCCTCCTTAGGGTACTCATGCTCTCCGGAAAAGGCGACGATGGCTTGATAGGGGCTCTTGATCTCTTTTAAATAGTCTTTGAAAGCTTGATAATATTGAATCGCCCTTTCAATCGTTCCTGTAACTATCATGGCTCGCGCTTGCCCATTCATTTTTCGCAGTCCGATGACCTGTTCGTGAAAGTGATCTAGCATGATCTCGGCTTTTTCGCGGATGGCATGACTGTGTGATTCTACATACTTACGCAGTTTTTTTTGCGCTTTCTTTGAATCATAGAGAGGGTCACCTTCAAGCTTTTTGGCTAAAAGGTAGTAACTTTCAACGGGAATATAGTTCTTGAGCACATCTAGAATAAACCCTTCTTCGATCGCCTGTTTCATCGTGTAAGAATGGAAAGGACGATGCTTGGTTACATCACCTTCTCTATATGGTTCTCCGAAGATCTCTAGGGTTTTATTTTTTGGAGTCGCCGTAAAGGCAAAATAGCTCGCATTAGAGAGCATCTTTTTGCTCTCCATTATCTTGTTAATTTGATCTTCGATAGTCTCCTCTTCATCGGATTCGCTATCCGTCTTGGAAAGAGCCATATTCATTTTTGCCGCGGTTTTCCCCCCCTGACTTGAATGGGCCTCGTCGATAATGATCGCAAAGTGGGATTTTCGGTGATCGTCACCAATCTCTTTCAAGACGAAAGGAAACTTTTGCACTGTGGTAATGATGATTTTCTTGCCATCCTTAAGAAATTTTCGCAGGTCGCCAGATCGTTCCGCATGACCAACCGTTGCCGATACTTGGGCGAAATGCTTGATTGTATCGCGGATTTGCTTATCGAGCACTTTTCTATCGGTAACAACGATAACACTGTCAAAGAGAGCTTGTCCTTCCCGAGCTAATTCGATTAGTTGATGCGCCAGCCACGCAATTGAGTTACTCTTCCCGCTTCCAGCAGAGTGTTGAATGAGATACCGTTTCCCAACACCAGATTTTGGAGCATCTACAAGCAGCTTCCTAACAACATCCAATTGATGATATCTTGGAAAAAGTTGCTTTTGTTTCTTGCGTCCTTTATCGTCTTTTTCTTCGATAATCTGCGCATAATTTTCAAGAATATTAGAGAGCGATGTTTTGGCTAAAATTTCTTTCCAAAGGTAGTCCGTTGCGATGCCATTTGGATTCGGAGGATTGCCAGCTCCCGCGTTATAGCCCTTATTGAATGGGAGGAACCACGAAGCTTTGCCTTTAAGATGGGTACACATCTGGACTTGCGTGTCATCAACCGCAAAGTGGACAGCGCATCGCCCAAATTGAAAGAGAAGTTCCCGAGGGTCGCGGTCTTTACAGTATTGCTGTACTGCATCGCTTACCTTCTGCTTGGTGAGCTTGTTTTTAAGCTCAAAGGTCATCACCGGCAATCCATTGATAAAGAGGGCGAGATCAAGAGAAAGCATTGTTTCAGCTCGGCTATAACGAAGCTGGCGTGTTAAGCTAAAGATATTTGCGCTATATAGCTCGCTTGCCTTCACATTGCTTTCAGTAGGAGTAACATAATAAAGATCAATAGAATGAGAGTAACTATTCAGATCCCCCCGTTTGCTACGCAAACAAGGCGATCTGATAAATT
>CALBHK010000043.1 GCA_937894565.1 uncultured Chlamydiae bacterium | reverse complement strand
CTAAAAAATCTGGAATCTCATGGCCTAATATGACTTTTCGTCGAAACTGTTTAATATGCAAGGCAGGTATTTTCCAGATTTTTTCATTTAAATCAAAATGATGAGGCTCAGCCAATAACAATTCAGCCCCTCGCACGCCAGTATGTAATTTGAACAGCAGTGCTTTTTTAATAATCGGATGGGCATCCAATTTTAATAAATTTTTCTTAAAATCTGATATATCCTCCGCTTTCAAATACGGATAATTCTTCTTGATTTTACTGTTAATGGCGATTTTATTTAAACCATGCGCGATGTTGAATTCACAATAACCCATCGCTACAGCGTAGTCATAAATTTGGTTCAAATAACTACAAGCTTTCTTGACAGGTTCTTTTACTTGGCGTCCCTCTATTTTTTTGATTACTGAAACCAGGTCATAACGCTTGATGTTTTGAAAAGGTAAATCCTGAAGGTCTGGATAAATATCTTGCTGTAAACATCTTTCTGCTAACTGTAGTACACCACAGCGGGGTAGATCGTTGAAGGCATTTTTCAGTTTGAACTGTAACCACTCCTCCCCAACCTTACCAAAGGTGATGACATTAGAGGCAGTATCATGTTCAAAACAGAAATCATTGTCTTTAAAGTCATCTCTGACTTGTCGTGCCTTTTTCAGCGATAAATCAGGATAAAGACCTAACTGAATGCGTCGACGTTTTTTAGTTTGTGGATCTGTATAGCGATAGCACCAAGATTTTCTTCCACTCGGCTCAATCTTCAGGCTAAGCCCATCTTCATCGGATAAAAAACAGATTTTTTCCTTGCAATGAGCTTGGCGAACTTTAATTTCAGTAAGACTCATGAAATTTAAATGAAACCTATCAGCGGATTGACGAGATCCATTATATCAAAATAGAAGAAAATATATATGATGCGTATGATACGCATCATATATATTTGTAATATATTGTTTTATATATTTAATATTTTAAGTATTTGTATTTTAGTAACCATTATAAGTACCACCTCTTCTTTAAGTTCCCAACAACTCACTTTTTCTGTCATCAATGTTAAATAAGTCTTGTGCTTTAAATTCTTAGATGACCTCCTCTACCCTTTATTATCATTTTTATAAAAGTAACTATATGTACTCATTAAAATTTGTAGAGCTCAAAAACAAAAAAGACCGCTATATAGCAGTCTTTTAACTTAATTAAATAATAATTAATTCATTTTCATCATAAGTGCATAAGCATCACGTTTGTTTTGACGCAATGATTCTATCTCGGACTTCGTCAGCTGTTTTACGAGAGTTGAGGATATACTTTGCTTCCCACTCTGTGAGCCTTTCGAAATCGTACCCGTAAATCGATTTCCACCATGCTTCAAGATTGCCATATACATCCCTCAATTGCTGAAGAGTTTCTTTACTTAGAGCTAATTGTGATGAGTATTGTTTACCCGTCAGTGCATATGCTCCAATAACTTTATTCGTCCCAGTTGTTTCAATATGACCTTTTAATGCTGCAAAAGTACCACCTTGGGTCTGGGTATCATCAACAATAATAACACATTTATCATTGTTTATTGTCCCATCAAATGCTGGTGGGTTGGCTAATCTATGCCACCCATCACCGCCAGTTCTTGATACTTTTATAGCTTGAACTATATTCGTATCAACTTCAAGCCCAAGTTTCTTTGCTATAACTGCTGAAGTAGCTAAAGGAATCATATTACGACCGACTGCTTCCTCAGCATGTACAGGTACTATAATAGTTTCCCGACCATCGATAATTCTTTCTAGTTCAGCAATCGCCTCATCCGAAACTAAATCTTTAGCTAAAATATACGCACTTTCAACATCCCCTGCTTTAGCAGCTTCATACATGTAATGAGAGGTTGCATCTCCAAGACCACGGTCAATAACCGTTTTAGGAAACATATTCCAATCTGTGCGATATAACTTCATATTTTTAAATAAGTTTTAATGATGGCTAGCATTAAATTTTACACTAAATTTACCGCTAGCATCTCTTGGATATTATTTTTCGTATCAGGCAGCACTCTCAAAAGCCGTTTGTTTGGACAGTCCCCATGATCATACACGAGGCAGCTTCAAATACTTATGGGCCCATCCTATCCAGTTGTATCTTCTTGCATCACATGAATATTGTATACTCATTTTGACTACTTGAAAATTATGGAACAACGTCAATAAAAACAATAACTCTAGAGTCTTTAGTCGACATTCCTAAAAAGGTAAATTCAACATTTCTTTCCATATCATTTCTTTGTGTCTCTGGATGAACAAAAGAAACATAGCTTATTTCAAAGAATCGGGCTAGGGTTTTTATGCCAATGATTTTGTTCTCTTCATTAGCAATTAAAACATCTAATTCCAGATCAAACTCTTCTAATTATTTAATTAAATCTTTAACTTTCATTTTACTATCAACCTCTATGAATTATTTAAAAAATTAGCACAATGAAACTTGTGAAAAAAATGGATTTGAACAAAATTTTTTAGCAAAAAAAGCATAGCAACCAGAAAAATCTTTCCAGCAATCAACAAAAATATCCCCGTGTGCTTCCAGTTTACAACATTTTGACTACCACACTGCCCACAGTAGTAATAATAGCCTTTGATACGGCCACCGCATTCAGGACAATTTTTATGATTAATGAATAAGTTACTCAACGTCTCTTCTCCAAAATTCTTATTATCAAGTTGTAAGTGAAGATAGCACACATTTATAAAAATGTCTTTTTTAAAACATCAAAAGATGTTATAAAAAAGACATTCGCTACTTTAGGATAACTTTTAAGATGAATTTAAATCTCCTTGATGAAGAATCAATCCAACCTTCTGAACCCACGCCATGTGATTTTTTCAAAGGTGAAAATGCTATCAAAAAAGCTAAACAGTTAGGATTACCTGATCTCGAGTTAGTCAGAAACGCAATTATGATCGGTGATGCTGACTATAGAACAAATACTCACTATAACCGTGCACGCTTTATTGCACGATGGGGAAAAATTGGAGAACAGATTGCTTTACTGCTTCGACAATCTGATCCTGCTTGGATATTCCACAATGACAGCCAGCCAAGAATTGAGAATACAGTAAAGAAAATACAAATTATCTTTATGAGCGGGAATATTGCATTGGGGTTAGCTGATCAAGTTGTATCAGCACACTGTGAAAAAGGATTAATGACATTAAATAATATTAAGGAGAATCAGTCTGCTTATGATGATGAGACAAAATTGAGAACATGGATTTTATACTTTCCTTCAGCATCACATCCAGCCTATAAAGACATTGATATCCCAAATATTCCTTTTGAATTTGCATACCCAACTAGCTTCGTACAGGACTTAAAAGCGAAAAAAATTTCAATTTTACCAAGTGACCATACTTGCAGAATTGCATTTGAAATAGATAATACAGTTCCTGTAAAAACTGATCCTAAGCCAGTATTGGAACCATCTAATGAAATTAAACCAGATGATTTTGATATTCAGCTTGTAGTTTAATCTGAGGTTAATGTGTTTAATAAAGATCGTTTACGTATTGCTAAAGAATTACGAGGACTTAGCAATACCGATTTCGCAGAAAAATTGAGTTGCTCTATCTCTAAGGTAAAGCAACTTTTAGACGTGGATAAAGAAATCAATGAAAATGATCAAGATGATATATGCCGTGTATTAAATTTACCCAAGTCATTCTTTGCAGGTAATGACACACAACCACATGAAACAGACCAAATCTTCTATAGATCGGTTGCTCGTATTAAAGCACAGCATAGAAAAGCTAATGAGGCATATACTCTTTTAGCAATAAATATTAACAAGTACTTAAATCAGAAAGTAAAGTTACCTACTTTTCACCGTCCTGATTTAGATATTACTGAGTTTTTGGGTGAATCTAAGTATGCCGATCACCTAGCGTCAGAGTTGAGAGGTTTATGGGCTTTAGGTAATCAACCTATTAATAACATTGTTTCGTTGTGTGAGCTAAAGGGAATCCGTGTCTTTAGATTACCGACTGAAATTCGAGAAATTGATGCACTATCTTTTTTTGATGATGAAAGTGGTAGCCCTTTCATATTTCTAAATACATTTAAGTCTGCCGAAAGAGCCCGCTTCGATTGTGCACACGAACTTGGTCATATCGTTATGCATACGCATAACAAAAAAATTCGTGTCGAGAAAGATAATCGTGTTCTCGAAACTGAAGCGGATCAATTTTCATCTGAATTTTTAATGCCAACAGATGCATTTCTTTCTACTGCTCCACGCTATTTTTCACTAGAAAATATGATTGAGTATAAAAAGATTTGGCGAACATCCCTGAAGGCTATTAACTATAAAGCTCACAAGCTGGGATTAGTTAGTGATTGGGTTAATCGTAGTAACTCTATAAAGATCAATTCGTTGGGCTACAACATTAATGAACCTGAAGAAACTCATCGAGATGAGAGTTTGATGTTGCCCAAAATTATCTCTGTTTTAGCCTCACAACCATCTTTTGATAAAAATAAAATGCTTGATGAAATTGGAATCTCTGAAGAAGATTTTAATCAATTAACATTTGATGCTTTAGCTAAAGTTGAGCCCCCGAAGAAAAAACATAAGTTATATATTGTCGAGTAATACAAACCTTCCTTAAAAATAATGCGCCTTACGGCGCACTATTTATGCAAAATCCTGATTAATTTTTTTATGACTTCACGCCCAACGTAGTTTTGCATCCCATAAGTCATACTTTAACTGAAAATGTAACTTGCCCCATCATGACTTTTTTCATATAGCCTACTTGAACTGACACCATAAATCCCATGTGTTCCATAAAGCATCGTATACAATTTCAGATAAATTCTTTAGTTATGTGATCAGGCTATGTGCTCAAATTACCTATTTCCAAATAAAAGAAATTTGACACTCTTAGGTGTCGATACAAGCCAGTTTGATCTTGAGCTTAAGGATCATGTATTCCCTTCCTATCATGCTCCAATCATTCTGAACGGCTCAGATCACTTAGAGCTTGATATTGCAAAGTTTGGATTACTACCGAGCTGGGCGAAAGAATTGAAGTTCAGCAGTCATACTTATAACGCCAGAACTGAGTCTGTAGCAGATAAGCCTAGCTTTCGACATGCTTGGAAGTACAGCAAGTTCTGCCTAGTCCCAGTACAAGAATTTTATGAGCCGAAATACATCAATGGCAAGCCACACTGGTACACCATCAAGCGTAAAGATGATCAGCCTTTTACTGTTGCAGGGATCTATGATGATGCAGTGATTAATGGCAATAAGGTACGTTCCTTTTCAATGTTGACCATCAATTCGGACCATCACCCTTTTATGAAACAATTCCATGCACCGAAGGATGAGAAGCGATCCATCATCGTTATTCCAGAACAGTACAGAAAAGACTGGCTAACAGCCGATCATGAACATGCGCATGAATATTTCTTTCAAATGCCCGATGAATTCGTCACATTTCCACGCGATGAGCAAAAACAAAACGTCTTATTCTGACGCATCCTTGTTTATCCACAACTTTTTAAAATTGAATTTTAAACGCTGTTAGTAATATCCTATTTATACAAATTCTACTTCCAAACACGCCTCGTAGCGTAGGAGTATCTCATGTCTAAGAAGTTGCCTATCTACTTCTCTGACGACGCATGGTCATCTTTACAAGAGCTCATGGGTCCAGAGGGTAAACCAAGCCCTACCATCAACACCGTGCTAGAACAAATCGCTGTTCAAAATGAACTGGTTGAGCAATTAGGGCTGACTGCTGTTCTACCGAAAACCAAAGTTTCTATTCCTGTTTCTTCAGAGCGCATCCCTGCTGGCCCAGCCTTCAGCACCAAGGATGAGCAAGACAAAGCACTCGATCTGAATGAGTTTCTGATTCACAACCCTATTTCTACTTTCATTGCCTATGTAGACAGTGAATCTATGCTTGATGCTGGTTTTGAGATCAATGACCCAATCATTGTCGATCGTAGTATTGAAGCAAAACATTACGATATCGTGGTTGCCCTGATTGATAATAGTGCCTCGACCATTAAGCGGCTGATGATCACCAATAAGATGTCCAAGTCTGAAATCAAAGAGATATTTGGCGATGAAGATTATCCGCTTCCAGAACTTTGGTTAAAAGCTGAAAATCCTAATTACAATCACATCATTCCTGATGATAGTCAGACCATATCAATCTGGGGTGTGGTGACTTTTAATTTAAAGCGTATTTATCACCGCTCATAAAAAGAAGAATAACCATGCAAAGTGAAAATGAAATATTCGCGTTAGTCGACGTGAATAATTGCTACGTCTCGTGTGAGCGTGTGTTTAATCCTGCCTTGAATGATCGCCCAACCATTGTGCTCAGCAACAACGATGGCTGTGCCGTGGCAAGAAGCCAAGAAGCAAAAGACTTAGGTATAAAGATGGGGGTTCCTGTATTTCAGATTCAGGATTTGATCAAACAACATAACATTC